>NZ_JBHWZY010000472.1:0-5363 GCF_042727815.1 Nocardia sp. NPDC060220 | reverse complement strand
GTAGGCGCCGAAGGTGTTGTGGTCGTTGATATAGCGGCCGTGCACCAGCAGGGTGAGCGTCTGGGACTTGCCGGGAAGCGCCGTGGAGACCATGATCACCGCGCCGAACTCGCCCAGCGCGCGGGCCACGGTGAGCACGACGCCGTAGGTCAGGCCCCAGCGGATGGCGGGCAGGGTGATCCGCCAGAACGTCTGCCAGCGCGAGGCGCCGAGGGTGGCCGCGGCCTGCTCCTGATCGTCACCGATCTCGTGCAGCACCGGCTCCACCTCGCGCACCACGAACGGCAGCGTGACGAAGATGGTCGCGATCACCATGCCGGGCAGGCTGAAGATCACCTTGAATCCGAGTGATTCCAGCCCGCCGAACCAGCCGCCCGCGCCCCACAGCAGGATCAGTGACACACCGACGACCACCGGCGACACCGCGAACGGTAGGTCGACGATGCCCTGCATCAGACTGCGGCCCGGGAACTTGCTCCGGACCAGCGCCAGCGCCGTGACCACACCGAACACCACGTTCAGCGGCACCACGATGACCACGATGATCATCGACAGCTGGAACGCCGAGATGGCCGCGGGCGTGGTGATCGACTCGATGAACGCGCCGATCCCCCGCTCGAACGTGCGCAGCAAAATGATCACCAACGGCAGCACCAGCAGGATCAGCAGGTAGCCCAGCGCGACCGTGCGCAGCGAGATCCTGGTGAACGCGGACAGTTTCATCGGGCCGCCTCTTCTTTGCGCGAGGTGCGTTCGGCCAGGATCCGCAGCACGAGCAGGCTGACGAACGAGATCACCAGCAGCGCCACCGACACCGCGGCCGCGTTGACCGGCCGGTCGACCTCGATCTGCTGCTGGATGTACTGCGAGGTCATCTGCGTCTCGCGCGGGATATTGCCGCCGATCAGCACCACCGACCCGTACTCACCGATCGCCCTGGCGAAGGCGAGGCCGCCGCCGGAGATGATCGCCGGCGCCAGGGTGGGTAGCACGATGCGCCGGAAGGTGATCCAGTTGCTCGCGCCCAGCGACAGCGACGCCTGCTCCACTTCCTTGTCGACCTCGATCAGCACCGGCTGCACCGAGCGCACCACGAACGGCAGCGTGACGAAGGCCAGCGCCACCACCAGACCGGGCTGGGTGGCATTGAGGTGGATGTCGACCGGGCTGTTCGGGCCGTAGAGCGAGAGCAACACGATCGAGGCGACGATCGTGGGCAGCGCGAACGGAAGGTCGATCAGCGCGTTGACGATGCCCTTGCCCGGGAACTCGTCACGAACCAGCACCCAGGCGATCAGCGTGCCCATCACGACATTGATCACGGCGACGATCACCGAGACGCCGATCGTCACCTTCAGCGAGTCGAGCGCGGAGGGCGCGGTGACCGCGTCCCAGAAGCCGGACCAGCCGTCTTCGAAGGAGCTGACGGTGAGCGCCGCCAGCGGCAGCAGCACGATGAGGCTGAGCCACAGCACGGCGACACCGATGCCGAACGGGCCCACCGACCCGGTGACGCGCAGCCAGGCCCAGCGAGGTCCGCGCGAGGTCGGCGGCTTTTTGTCCAGTTTCACGGCGCCGCCGGGATCGGAGGTCTCCCCGGTCCCGGCGGGCCCACTGCTGTCAGTCACAGTTGTCCAGTATCGCGTGTGAGCCGGGTCACGGCCTACTTGGTGGCCTTGTCGTAGATGACGGCGACCTTGCCGGTGCCCTGTGCGAACAGATCCTTGTCGACAGCCTTCCAGCCACCGAGGTCATCGATGGTCCACAGCTTGGCCGGGGTCGGGAAGTCCTTGGCGAACTCGGCCGCGACCTTCGGGTCGACCGGACGGAAGCCGGCCTTCGCCCACGCCTTCTGGCCCTCGGCGGTGAACAGGAAGTCGCGGAACGCGGTGGCCTTGGCCAGGTTCTTCGAGTTCTTCAGCACCGCGACCGGGTTCTCGATCTTGAAGGTGGTGGGCGGGTTGATGTGCTCGATCGGGTCGCCGTTGCGCTCGGAGAAGATGGCCTCGTTCTCGTAGCTCAACAGCACGTCGCCGGTGCCCTGCAGGAAGGTCTCGGTGGCTTCACGGCCCGACTTGGGCTGCACCTTCACGTGCTCGGGCGAGACCAGCTGCGACAGGTAGTCCAGACCGGCCTGCTGGTTCTTGCCGCCGTCGCTCTTGGCGGTGTAGGGCGCGAGCAGGTTCCACTTGGCCGAGCCCGAGCTGAACGGGTTCGGGGTGACGACCTCGACACCCGGCTTCAGCAGGTCGTCCCAGTCCTTGATGCCCTTGGGGTTGCCCTTGCGGACCACCAGGGTGACGACCGAACCGAAGGGGATGCCCTTGGTGGCGTCGGCGTTCCAGGTGGACTCGACCAGACCGGCGTCGACCAGGCGGGTGATGTCGGGTTCGACGGAGAAGTTCACGACGTCGGCCTCTGCGCCGTCCTTGACCTTGCGCGACTGGTCGCCCGAGGCGCCGTACGAGGCCTGGACCTGCACACCCTTGCCCGCGTCGGTCTTGTTGAACTCGGGCACGACCTTGTCGAAGCCCGGCTTCGGGACCGCGTAGGCGTAGAGATTGAGGGTGCCCCCGCTGCCGTCGGCCACGGTAGCGCCGCCGTCGGTCGAGTCGCTGGCGCCACCGCCGCAGGCGGTCAGGGCGACCGCGGCGACAGCAGTGAGAGCGATGGCGGCGGCGCGGCGGCGCGAGCCGATCCAGGTGTTGCGAGACATCGGGGTGTACCTTTCGGGAAAGGACCTGCGGCGCAACGATTTTCGTGGCGGCAGGGAAGATCGTGTCGATCGGTAGACCTGTCGTACGTGGATATACGACAGTTGGCGCGACTCGGGCCCAACGGCCCCCGGAGTGACGGACTACGACTGCGAAAGGAAAGCGCGCGCCAGTCTACTGGGCAAGAACGCGCAGCCGGGTCCGGTGGCCGATCATCGACAGAGAATGTCTGCGACCGCGAGGTTGCCGACAGCGATCAACGCCAACTCATGGCGGATCTGCGGGGCGACACTCGACGACACAGGCAGACTGTAGCAGATTGCGCCATGATGATCGCAATCGACGAGAGTTCTCTAACCAGGGGGGATTTCATCCTATGACCATGGCTCCAGACCGGGTTCGCACGCGTTTTCCGGAGATCAGCACGCGCACTTGGGAACACCCGGCCGACCGCACCGCACTCGTGGCGCTGCGCTCGCTGAGCGGCTTCGACACGGTACTGCGGGCGCTGTCGGGATTGTTGCGGGAGCGCCAGCACCGGTTGATGTACCTGGCGACCGCCGTGCGGGTCGACGATCGGCAGTTCCGCACCCTGCACCAGTTGCGCGCGGACTGCGTCGGCGTGCTCGACGCGCAATCCACACCGGAGATGTTCGTGCTCCAGGACCCTTCGGTGAACGCGTTCACCATCGGGATGGACAAGCCGTTCATCGTGCTCACCACCGGCCTGCTCGAACTGATGGACACCGAGGAACTGCGGTTCGTGGTCGGCCACGAACTCGGCCACGCACTGTCCGGGCACGCGGTGTATCGCACGATGCTCATGCACCTGATGCGGCTGTCGGCCTCGGTCGGCTGGATGCCGGTGGGCGGCTGGGCGTTGCGCGCGATCGTGGCAGCGCTGATGGAGTGGAGCCGCAAGTCGGAGCTGTCCGGCGACCGGGCCGGGCTGCTGTGCTGCCAGGACGTGGAGGCTTCGGTGCGCGTGCACATGAAGACCGCGGGCGGTGCGTGGTTGCACGAGATGAACCACGGCGCGTTCCTCGACCAGGCCGATGACTACCTGCGCTCGGGCGACCTGCGCGACGGCGTGCTCAAGCTGCTCAACCTGGAACTGCAGTCGCATCCGTTCTCGGTGCTGCGCGCGGCCGAGCTGCGCCGCTGGATCCAGTCCGGCGAGTACGAGCGGGTGCTCGGCGGCAGCTATCCGCGTCGCGAGCAGGACAAGAACGCGCGGATCAGCGAGGAGGTCAAGGAGGCGACCCGGCACTACCGCGAGTCGTTCGACCAGTCCGAGGACCTGCTGGTCCGCACAGTGCGCGACCTCGGCCGCGACGTGGGCTCGGCGGTGAACACGGTGGGTCAGGAAGTCGGCCGCACGGTATCCGACCTGGGCAAACGTTTCGACGACTGGCGCAAGAACTAGCCGCAGTGTCGGCGCGGGCTGGTGCTCGCGCCGACTAGCGCGTGAAGAACCACGCGATGACGACCAGGACCAGTAGGGCGATGAGCGCGAGCTGGACGCGAGAACGTGGCATCAGCGGGCACCGCTGCCGACGGTCGGGCGTTCGGCGAGGGCGACCGGCATCGGCGGTTCGGTGCGATCGTCGCGGCGCAGCAGGCGGAAGGCCATACGCAGGCTTCGGTCGAGCAGGAAAGCGATGGCGAAGCTGATCGGGACCATGCCGACCAGCACCACGAGAAACTGCGGAATGAAGGGCAGCCCGGCTACCCAGAGTTCGAACCCGTCCCACCAACCTGCGATGCGTTGCACGCCGTCCAGCCTAGTCGGTCGCCGTGAACGCCCTCGCCGTCCGCATGGCCGCGGGCGAATTCCCGGCCGCGACCGGCCGATACGCCGAGATCGCCGCCCCCAGCGGTGGACGCGCGCCCACACCGCCGTGATGATGGGGTATGGAGTCTTCCAGCGCTGACAGCCTGCCGATTCTGAGTCCGGTGTCCTCCAGCGGCCGTCGCGGCGCGTTTCCCCCGATCGACGACTATGCCTTCCTGTCCGACTGTGAAACCAGCTGCCTGATCGCCAGCAGCGGTTCGGTGGAGTGGATGTGCGTGCCACGCCCGGACTCCCCCAGCATTTTCGGCGCGATCCTCGACCGCAGCGCCGGGCATTTCCGGATCGGCCCCTACGGAACGAACGTGCCCGCGGCGCGGCGCTACCTGCCGGGCGGGATGATCCTGGAAACCACCTGGCAGACCGAAACCGGCTGGCTGATCGTGCGCGACACCCTGGTACTCGGCCCGTGGCACAACAACAACGCCCGGTCCAAGACCCACCGGCGCACCCCGATGGACTGGGACGCCGAACACATCCTGCTGCGCACGGTCAAGTGTGTGAGCGGCACCGTCGAACTCGAAATGAGCTGCCAGCCCTCGTTCGACTATCACCAGCGCGGAGCCAAGTGGGAGTACACCGGCAAGGTCTACGAGCAGGCGACCGCGCGGGCGTCGAGCGATCCCGACAGTGGGCCGTCGCTGATTCTCACCACCGATCTGCGCCTCGGTCTGGAGGGGAGGGAGGCACGCGCCCGCACCAGGATGGCCGAGGGCGACCAGGTGTTCGTCGCGCTCACCTGGTCGGAGCTACCCGCGCCCGCCACCTACGACGAGGCCGCGCAGAAGATGTGGGCG
>NZ_JBHWZY010000471.1:0-5372 GCF_042727815.1 Nocardia sp. NPDC060220 | reverse complement strand
GCCTCGCTCCCCGAGGAGATCGGCGGCGTCCGCAACTGGGACTACCGCTTCACCTGGCTGCGCGACGCGGCCATCACCCTCTCCTCGCTGCTGCGCACCGGTTACCGCGAGGAGGCCCGCGCCTGGCGCGAGTGGCTGCTGCGCGCGGGTTCGATGGCCTTGCTCAGCGCGTAGTTGAACCACCAGACATCCGACAGCACCACAACATCGGGCAGGTCACCACCGGTGAGCGCGGCGTTGAACTTCTGCGCCACCTCCTCGTAGTTCTTGCCCGCGTCGACCAGGTTCACCTTCAGGTCGGGGTTCTTCGCCTGGAACCGGTTGATCAGCTCCAGCTCCAGCTCCTTGGAGGTGCCGGGGTGGTTGGACCAGAAGGTGATGGTGTTGGCGTCACCGGAATCACCGGATCCGCCGCCGGTGCCCGCGCACGCGGACAGCGCCGCGGCAGCGGCGACGCCGCCGGTCAGGCCGAGGAAGCCACGGCGGCTCAACGCCGGGAATCGTGAGTTGGACACTGGCGAACTCCTGTTCGAGATCTATCCCTTGACCGCACCGGAGGTGAGGCCCTTGATCATGTGACGTTGCAGGGCAAGGAAGACGATGAGGATCGGCAACATGGTGAGCACGGTGCCCGCCATCACCGGCCCCCAGTTGGTGACGCTGGGGTTCTCGGTGTTCTGCAGCAGGGTCAGCCCCACCGGCAGCGTCGCGACATCGGCGGAATCGGCCATCAGGAACGGCCAGAGGTACTCGTTCCACTCGTTGACCAGCGTCACCACCGCGAACGCCACCATCGTCGGTCCCGACATGGGCAGCACCACGCGGGTGAGCAGCCGCCACCAGTTCGCCCCGTCCATCCGCGCCGCCTCGATCACCTCGGCGGGCAGCGACAGGAAGTGGTTGCGCATCAGGAAGGTGCCGAAGGCGACGCCGCAGAGCGGAATGATGATGCCCTGGAAGGTGTTTCGCCAGCCGAGCTGTGCGATGAACGCGTAGTTGGAGATGACGGTGATCTGGTTGGGCACCATCAGCGCCGCGATGATCACCAGGAACACGATGTTCTTGCCGGGGAAGCGCAGGAACACCAGGCCGTAGGCGCTGAACACCCCGAGCGCGAACTTCACCACCGACACCACGCCGGTGACGATCAGCGAGTTGCGCAGGAACGTCCAGAACGGCACCGTGGTGGTGGCGTGGCTGTAGTTCTCCGGATGCCAGCTGTGCGGCCAGTAGACCGCGGGCTGGGTGTAGATGTCGGAGCGGTCCTTGAGCGAGGTGATCAGGATCCAGAACAGCGGGACTCCGACGATGATCAGCACACACACCATCGCCGCGTAGCCGAGTCCGGTGACGGCACGTTCGCGCCGCTTGTACGAGAGTGTCTGCGGGCCTACATGTTTCATCGTTCGCCTCGGTCCATCACGCGCACCTGGATCAACGTGACCACCAGCAGCACCACGAACATGATCGTGGCCACGGTGGCGCCGTAGCCGGCCCGGAAATTGCGGAACGACTCCTCGTACACCTGGAACACCATCGTCGTCGTGCCGTTGCCGAGCGGTCCGCCGCGCGTCATCACATTGATGATGTCGAAGACTTGCAGCGAGTTCAGCAACACGGTGATCGACAGAAAGAAGGTTGTCGGACGCAGTTGTGGCAGAAGAACTTTCGTGAATCGGGTCCAGCTGCTCGCGCCATCCATTTCGGCTGCTTCGAGCAATTCGGCGCGCACGCCTTGCAGCGCGGCCAGATAGATCACGAAGGCATAGCCGAGGTTCTTCCAGATGTAGGTGAGCGTCACCATGAACAGGGCCCAATTCGGGTCCTGATAGAAATCCGGCACATTGTCGACGCCGAGCCGGTGCAGGACGTCTTGTACCAGACCGAAACTCGGATCGAAGATGAATTGAAAAGCTACGCCGATCGCCGCGCCCGAAATCACGAACGGGGCGAAAATCGCCGAGCGGACTACATTGCGCCCGAACAGTTTTCGATCGAGCAGCATGGCGAGCGCGAGACCGAGCGCCATACTCACCACAACCGCCGCCACGGTGAAGATCAGCGTATTGCTGACGACCTTCCATGAGTCGTCGCGCTGCCACCACTCGATGTAGTTGTCGAACCCGACCGAATTCGCCACCGGGTCAGCGATATTCCAGTCGGTGAACGATAGCCGGATGTTATCGGCAAGCGGTCGGTAAACGAACAGGGTGAGCAGCGCCAGGTTCGGCACCACGAGTACCGCGAACAGCGCGTAGTCCTGCCACGGACGGCTTCTCCCGGGGAGTACCCGCTCTGGACTCTTTCGCACCGCGGCAGCTTTACGGTGCATGGCGAACCATTGGTTAACCCTGCCCGCCGATTTCCTGAACATCGGGCACACAGTGCCGATTACAGCAAAAACCCGAACAACACGACCTCGATTGATCGTATTGTTCGGGTTTTGTTCAGCGCAGTGCGCTCAGTACATCAGTTCCAGTCGCCGAGACCGTCGCCCGCACTGAGGGTTCCGCCCTGGGTGCCGGTGATGACCACGGCGTCACCGCGGTGCGAGTTCTCCAGGAACCACTTCGCGTCCTCGGTGCTCACGTTGAGGCAGCCGTGGCTGGCGTTGGAATAGCCCTGCTGCGCAACCGACCACGGTGCGGCGTGCACGAAGATGCCGCTGTTGGAGATGCGGGTCGCGTATTCGACCTCGAGCTTGTAGCCCTCGGGATCGGTGACCGGCACGCCGTAGGTGGACGAGTCCATGGTCATCTTCTCGAGCCGCTCACCCACGATGTAGGTGCCGTTGGGGGTCTCGTGGCCGGTCTTGCCGAGCGAGGTCGGCATCTCGCGCACGACTTCACCGTTGATCGTCACGACGATCATCTTGGTGGCGTCGTCGACGGTGGCGACGAACGCGTCACCGATGTGGAACGCGCTGGAGGTACCACCCGCGACCACGGTCACGTTGGTGTTGGCCGGCCAGAACTCGGTGGGCTTCCAGCGGACCTGCTTGCTCGAGGTCCAGTAGAAGTAGCCGGGCGCGTTGGTGCTCGAGGTGACCTTGATGGCCCGCTCGGCGGCCGCGCGGTCCTCGACCGGCTCCTGGAAGGTGACGATGATCGGCTGCGCGACGCCGACGGTCTCGCCGTCGGCGATGTTGATGTTCGGCGGTGCGAAGGGCGCCTGCTGCGCGGGCTCGTTCACCGCGGGCTGGCTCGAACCGGCGCCGAAGCCCGGCAGAGTCGGCTGAGCCTGCGCGGGCACGGCGATCAACGCGCCGGTCGCTGCGATCGCTGCCGACAGCAGCAGACCCCGGCGGAGCCAGTGCGATTGCCGCATATTTGCCTCGTAGTGCATAGGTTTCTCGTCCATTCCATCTCTCGTTCCGCATGCGGCGGCGCGAGATCTACTCAGTGACGCTCGTTCTCATGTGCCGTAGAGGCCGCAACGGGTCTCTACGGGGTAACGACTTCCCCGACCCTGACCCTCCATTACTACCCGCACCAGGTGACACGGTGCCAGCCGCGCCGAGCGGTGATAACAGGCGCGCAACTATGTGCTGTGGGTCACATAACATGCTGTTATTCATCGGCTTCCGTCAAACGCCGCGCTCACAGCGGCGAGTCGGCAGCGGTGCGTGCGAACAGCGGGGAAACACACCGGTGTGACTCTCAAACGTCACGTGAGGCAGATCACCCGGTGCGTGTGAAGTGGATCGCCCGATCCGGTGCGGTCGCGAGATTGCGGGGCACGGTGCGCGGTCGCCCACCGAGCGCCAGCGCGGGATCCAGGGTCAACCGGACCTCGGTCAGCAGCGTTGCCAGCACGATCCGCAGCTCGTAGTCGGCCAGTGTCGCGCCGATACAGCGCCGGTGACCACCGCCGAACGGCGCGAACTCGAACGGCGTGACGGTGCGGTCGAGGAACCGGTCGGGGTGGAACAGGTGCGGTGCGGGCCAGGTGGACGGTTGGCTGTGCAGGACGCCGACGGCGAGGCCGATGGTGGCGCCCGCCGCCACGTCGACCCCGAGCCAGCGCAGCGGCTCCTTCACCGTGCGCAGCACGATCGGCACCGGTGGATGCAGGCGCAGGGTTTCCTGGCAGACGGCGTCGAGCAGCGGTAGCCGGGCCTGCTCGGCCGGGTCGCCGCCCGCGGTGGGTAGTTCGGTGAGCAGTCGGGCGAGCAGGCCGGGTTCGCGGTGCAGGTGATACAGCGCCCAGGTGAGAGTGGTCGCGGTGGTTTCGTGGCCCGCGACGAGCAGGGTGCGCAGCTGCTCGCACAGTTCGGCGTCGGTGAGGGTGGTGCCGTCGTCGTAGCGGGTGGCGAGGAGAAGATCGAGCAGGTCACCGTCGGCGGGGCCGGTGCGGCGCCGGCGGGTGATGTCGGCCAGGATCAGCTCGTCGAGCCGCTCCCGAGCCGCGGTGAACCGCTCCCACGGACCGAAACCGCCGATGTCACGGCGCAATACGGGTGCCACCAGAAGCGGGGTGGTGAAGGCGGTGAGGAAATCGGTGACCACGCCGCCGTATTCGGCCGCGCGATCGGAATCGGCGCCGAACACCGCGGCGAGGATGACGCGCAAGGTGATGGCGCGCGCGGCCGCGAGCGCATCGATTCGCGTGCCGAGTTGCCAGGGACCTCGCGCGCCATGATGGATCTCGTTCAGTGTTGCCTCGCGAATCAGCTTGCCCAGCAGTCGCACCCGCGCGCCGTGCAGTGCGGGCGCCAGCAGCGCGCGATCGGTGCGATGGCGCGTCCCCGAACTCAGAATCAGCGATGCGGCCCCGACCATCGGCTCGATCGGATTGGGCCGCGGCGGCTCCAGCAACGCCACCGGCGCCCGGAACAACGCGCGTGCGCCCTCGGCCGTTCCGGTGAACAGCACCGGCGGAAACCCGGGGAACCCGACTGCGAACGGATCACTGCGCGCGGCGCGTCGTCGCAGGTAGCCCTCGAAATCCCGCCCCGCGGCCACGCCGTGCAGCAGGGACAACCGCGGCGCGGTGGGCGCGGGGCTCGGCGAACTCATACCTGGTACTACGTGGCATCTCTTCGAGAGGTTCGATCGCCCCGCACCGTCCCCTGCGCCATCGCCGCCAGCTTGGCCAACCGCGCGTCACCGAGCGCCGTCACGGCCCCGCCCAGCCGATTGGTGACGAACGCGATCGACATCCCCAGATCGGGATCGGCATAGGCACCGGAACCGCCGACACCGTAGTGGCCGAAGGCATGTCGTGGTTGCTGCTTGGTCATCAGTACCGGCCGGTGGTAGCCGAGGGTGAACCGCAGTGGCAGTCCGAGGACATAGTCGCGGCTGCTGGTCTGCTGGGTGCGGTTGATCGTCTCGATCGTCTCCGGGCGCAGGAACCGCACGTCGCCCACC
>NZ_JBHWZY010000470.1:0-5376 GCF_042727815.1 Nocardia sp. NPDC060220 | reverse complement strand
ACGCAGACGTTCGTCCTCGTCGGCGACGAAATAGGTGTCTCGGCACTCGAAATGGAACGCTGACCGCTTGGTTTCCCGGAACAGTCCGGGCCACAGGTCAGGCTCGTCGTTGGGCCGATAGCGCACCGTAAAAGGTCCTTTCGAGCTTGGGGACCTCGATAGCCGACTCGTCGGCGGCGAGGTTCATCTGTGCGAGCGTTTCCGGGTCGGTAATCGGTCGGCCGGTCAGGGTGAACGTGCCCCTACCGCTGTCGACCATCGGTACCCCGACGTAGGTATCTGGTTGGGCGAAACCTAGGAGCAAGTGCGGGATTTCAACGGTTTCCGGTGAGTCCGTCTGCCATCCCTGCACCGCGTAGGTGCCGCTGTCGGTGGCGAACAGTGTCGGGCAGCCGCCCGAGTCGCTGCCGCCGTTGCCGAGGAACGTTAGGCGCATATCGCTACCCCCTGGTGAGAACTTGCGCGAGCTTTCCCGTACTCCCACATCGTCCCACCGTGTAACACAGGTTGTCACCTGTTCAGACCACTTGGAGCAAGTTCAAGAAAGTTCCTGTTCAGGCGGTCGTACAACCCCATACCGTCAGCTCCGACGCTCCCGGCGGGTTTGAACTAGGAGTCCCCGCCGGGAGTGGAACCCAAAGAGCACCAGGAGGCCGCGATGCTCCCGCAGTGGACACCCAGAACCGAACGCCCGCACCCGATCAACGTTGCGCCACCGAGCGTGATCAGGCGACTGCTCGCAGCGCTCGAGGCGTGGCCGACGAACAAGCAGCCCTCATGACCAGCCAGACGAAGGCCCAGCTTGCCGACCTGACCGAACGCGCCGCACGCCGGTCGATGACCATCACATCCACCCCGGAAGGCTGGCAACTCGCCTCGGCTTGGAGAGTGGTTGTTGTGGGTGACGTGGACGCCGTCGCCGCATGGTTGAGCGCCGCAGAAACCTACGACCGCCGCCCCCGGCAGTACTTCCCGGCCGGATGCCAGGCGGACACGTGATCGTGATCGGGTGGGTGATCGTGATCGGCCTACCAGCCATCGTGTTCGTCGCAGCCGTGTGGCCAAAGCGCGACCAGTGAACATAGGTCTTGTTCGGCCACCCGAAGCGTGTGTACGCCGATACCCTGAGCACTCAGTATCAGGGGAGTGATCGTCACCGTGGATAACAGCCGTTGTCCTACCGATCCTTACGTTCTACTTCGATGAGCTGATCCAGACAGCCGAGTGCGTGATTCTCGCCGTGGTGCTGGGGAGACTTGCTGCCGCAGGATGTGGGCAAACTGTGGGCAGCAGGCTGAATCTGCCCGCACTCAGCGCATAAAAAAAGTCCCTGACCTGCGTTAACAGGCCAGAGACTCTTTGGTGGAGCTGCCGGGAATCGAACCCGGGTCCTCCGCCGCGTCTTCAGGGCTTCTCCGTGTGCAGTTCGCTGTGTCTCTGCTCGGATCTCCAAGTCTCGCGAACAAGCCTGGATGACGATCCCAGTCGCTGTTAGATGTCCCATCCGACTCCGCGACCGAGCCGAACGGTAATTCCCTCTAGCTGATGCCAGTACCCGGGTCGAGGGACGAACCCGGACTGACAGAGACGACCTGGCTACTTAGGCAGCGAGGGCGTACTCGCGCTGATTGGAATCGGCGCTTAATTGGTTGCAGCGACGCTTACGGTGGTCTCTTGCCTGCACCGACACGCTTCCCCTGAATCAACGTACGCAGTCGAAACCGTTCAGCCCCGTACGTGCCCGCACCGTGCGGGCTAGTCATATTAACACCGGCGCGACGTGAGATCTTCCCATTATTTCTGCCAGCTCGCGGTGTCGCCGGAGTGATCTTGTAGCGAACCCCGCCAGATGGCCTCGGCGAATCCGGGTGGGGCTGCCGGTGGTGACGGGTACTGTTCTCGTTCGGCCGCCCCGGAACGGTCAAATGTCCTGGGCGACTGGAGCAAGGAGTTATCTCATGGCATTCACCAGTCACCGTGGACTGCGCCGATTCGCGGCGATCCCGGCTGTTGCGAGTCTCGTGCTGGCCGCGGCCTGCTCGTCGGGCGAGTCCACCGCCGCGCCGGGCGTCACCAGCACGCCCTGTCCCGGTTCGCCGAACACCGATAACGGCTGCATCTATCTCGGGGTGCTCTCGGATCTGGCGAACGGGCCGTTCACCCCGCTCGGTGCCTCGATGAACGACGGTCAGATGGCGTTCTGGAAGCAGGTGAACGCGGCGGGCGGCATCGGCGGCTACGACATCGACATCAGCACCTACACCCGCAACACCTCCTACGATCCGCGCACCCATCGCAGCGCGTATGAGGAGATCGAGCCGAACGTGCTCGCGTTGTCGATGAGTTTCGGGACCGCGCAAACCGTCGCGATGCTGAACCAGATGGACGCCGACGACATGGTGAGCACCGCGGCCACCCAGTGGTCGGGCTGGAACTATCGCAGCGCCGACCGCAATCTGGTGCTCAGCGCGGGCTACTCCTACTGCACCGAAGCGGTGACCGGCCTCGACTGGTTCGCCGAAACCCATTACGCGCCGCGCAATATCGCCGTGGTCGCCTATCGCGGCAACTACGGCGGCGACTACGCCAGCGGCGCGCTGAAGTGGGCGCTGGCCAACGACGCCACCATCGCCGATCGCATCGACACCGGACCCAATGCCGAGGTCGGCAACCAGGACGGTCCCGTGGCGGAGATCCTGGCCGCCGCGCCGGACCTGGTGATGCTGGCCACCGGACCCGCCGAGACCGCGGAGATCGTGGGCAAGCTGGTGAAGTCGGGTTTCACCGGGCGATTCCTCGGCTCGCTACCCACCTGGAACGCGGCACTGCTGCAATCGGCGGCCGCGCCGGCGCTGACCGCGCTCTACAACTACACGACCCCGGTCGACAGCTGGGCCGGCGACAGCGTGGGCGCCAAGCACGCCCGCGACGCGATCACCGGCGAACCGGCCAACTTCGGATATTCGCTGGGCTGGGCGATCACCTATCCACTCAAAGCCCTGCTCACCGCCGCGGCGGCGAACGGCGAACTCACCCGCGCCGGCCTGCGCCGCAGCGTCGGCGCGATGAAACCCGACGGTGAGGGCATGGTCGTGATCCATCCGGCTGGGGCGGCCGAACCGGATCTGGAGACGGAGTGGTCGGCGGTGTTCGAACCGGACCGGGAGGCGCCGATGGGCGCCAGAGCGGTGAGTGTCGGCTACCAGGGCAAGACGCTGGGTCGACTCAACCTGCACGAGCCCTGCACCCGGTTGTAGGGAATCAGCTCGCGGCGATCATGGCGACCGCCGTGAGCGCGAGCACCATACCGACCTTCTGGGTGGCGCTGATGCGCTCGCCGAGCAGGACCATCGCCAGCAACACAGTCGCCGCCGGATACAGCGAGCCGATCACGCTCACCACCGACAGCATCGCGCCGTGGAAGGCGTAGAGCAGCGCGGCATTGGCGATCACATCGAGCACGCCGACCGCCAGTGCCAGGCGCAGTGGTTCACCGTGCAGTCCGCGGAATTCGCCTGCCGCCAGCGCCGATGTCCACACGACCGCGGTTGCCGCCACCCGCTGGGCGAGCAGGGGCCACAGTCCCGCGCTCGCACTGGTTTCGTGCAGGAAGTAGAACGCGAAACCGAACGCGGCACCCGACCCGATCGTGAGGAGCGCGACCCGGCGGGTGAAACGCAGTTGCCTGCCGCCGGTGATCTCCTCGGTGGTTTCGTCCGGTGCTTCCCTGCTCACGAGCACCACCGCGACCAAGGCGACGGCGATGCCCGCGATCGCGATCGCGCCGGGCCGTTCGCCGAGAAAGAACCCGGCGATCACCGGGATGCCCGCGACCAGCACCGCGGTCAGCGGCGACACCACCGACATGGGACCGTCGGCGAGCGCGGCGTAGAACCACCACACCGCCAGGCCACTGGCCACACCGGCGGCCAGGCCCCACAGCACGGACGCGGTGTCGGCATGCCCGCCCACCAGCGGCGCGATCAGCAAGACCAGCAGCACGGAGAACGGATACGACACCACAACCACACGCAGCGCCGTGACCCTGCGTGCGGCGATCCCGCCGAAGAAGTCGCTGACTCCGTAGCCCGCCGCCGCGACGAGGGCGAGCACTACGGAGATCAACGCATGCCTTTGACCCGCCGACCTATTTCACGGGTGACCTCACGCTCGGCCTGCTTGCGGGCCAGATCCTGACGCTTGTCGTAGTCCTGCTTGCCCTTGGCGAGGGCGAGCTCCACCTTCACCTTGCCGTCGGAGAAGTACATCGACAGCGGCACCAGCGTCTGGTTGCCCTCGCGCGACTTGCCGACCAGGTGCTCGATCTCACGCTTGTGCAGCAGCAGCTTGCGGGTGCGGCGCGGGGAATGATTGGTCCAGGTGCCGTGGCTGAACTCCGGGATGTGCAGCCCGCGCAACCAGACCTCGCCGTGGTCGACGGTCGCGAAGGCGTCGACCAGCGAGGCCTTGCCCTCACGCAGGCTCTTCACCTCGGTGCCGACCAGCGCGATCCCCGCCTCATAGACGTCGAGGATCGTGTAGTTGTGCCGCGCCCGGCGGTTGGTCGCGATGACCTTGCGCCCCTTTTCCTTCATAACGGTCAACTGTAAGTGACGGCGCCAGCCCTTTATTCCATGGCCGACTCAGACCCTGGCGGCTGCCCTGGCCAGTGCGCGGTCGCGCTGCTCCTCGAAACGAGCCGCCTTGACCTCGAGGTCGAGCAGGTAGGTGTGCAGCTCGTCGCGGGCGATCTCGCCTTCGGGGCCGAAATCGGTGCGCTCGAAGATTCGCCAGATCCGCAGGGTCGGGCGCAGGACGACATCGAGGTGCTGGCGCAGGTCGTACACGCCGTGCTTGGCGAGCAGCACCGCGTTGCGGCGGAAGTTGGGCTGGTTGAGGCCGGGCATCTGGAAACGCAGGATCACGTCGGTGATGGCCCGCATGGCCTCGTCGGGGGTGAGGTCGAGAGCCGCCGCGCAGAGCTTGCGGTAGAAGATCATGTGCAGGTTCTCGTCGGCGGCGATCCGGGCCAGCATGCGATCGGCGACCGGGTCGTCGCACAGGGCGCCGGTGTTGCGATGGCTGATTCTGGTCGCGAGCTCCTGCAACGTGACGTAGGCGACGCCCTTGAGGAACTGCGAACCCTTCTCCGGTTTGGCGATACCCGCGGTCATGTGCGACATCCTGGCCTCTTCGAGCGCGACCGGGTCGACGGCGCGGGTCACGACGAGGTAGTCACGCAGGACGATGCCGTGGCGGTTCTCCTCGGCGGTCCACCGGCCGACCCAGGTGCCCCAGGCGTTGTCGAAGCCGAAGGTGTCGGCGAGTTCGCGGTGGTAGGAGGGCAGGTTGTCCTCGGTGAGCAGGTTGGTGATC
>NZ_JBHWZY010000469.1:0-5378 GCF_042727815.1 Nocardia sp. NPDC060220 | reverse complement strand
CTATTGGCACTCATCGCGATCGTGGCCATCGCGGTGTTGTGCTGGAAGGCGTTCGGCCCCGAAATGCAACGCCCGAATCCCGGCCCACCCTCGCGCAGACCGGTTCTCGGCCCCGACGACGACCCGGAATTCCTCTGGCGCCTCGGCAAACAACCACGTGACGACTCCGGCCCGGCCGAGTGACCCTCACGATGTGCGTCGCCGTGAGCTGACGCACATACCCCCGTTGCGCGTCGAAAGAGCTGGGTAGATAACGTATTCCGGTGATTGATGTGCAGCAGGGTTCTGTCCCGACCACTTGGCGCGCGGCCGACGGCAGCGCCGTGACGTTCACCGAGGCACGGTCGGAGTGGACTCGCGCCGCACACGAGGTGCTGGCCGACACCGCTACCCGGTTCAACAACTTCATCGTCAACACGGAGTTGGCCGAGCTGGTCCAGGAAGAATCCGGGATCCGCACCGCGGTGAAGTGGCAGCACTGGCTGCCGGTCGTGCTGGACAAAGTCGCCGAGCACTGTCACAAGAACAACGAGCCGCCGCTGAGCGCGCTGTGCGTGCGCAAGAACCAGACCGTCGGCACCGGCTACCGCTACATCCTCGAACTCGCGGGCCTGCCCATCCCCGACGACCTCGAAATGCACGCGGCCGCGGCCCGCTGGCAGTGCTACCAGCACTACGCCACCGACCTCCCCGCCGACGGCGGCCTGCCCACCCTCCCCCCGAAGGTCGCCGCTATCCGCCAGTCCACCTCCGAGGACCTGGCCACCGCCGAAGCAGCCGAGGCAGCCGTCAAACGACCCTCCGCCGCCCGCCGCACCGTAGCCGCCATCCCCAAGCCCGAACCGGTGCGCAAGCCGGTCTGCCTCAACTGCCACGTAGAACTCCCCGCCAACAAGATCTGCTACTACTGCTGACTCCGAGGCGCCTCAGGGCTCCCACAGCGGGTTGTGCAAGATGGCCAGGTTCTGGCGTGCGGTGACCGCGAGACTGTGCGCGTACCTGTCGGGATGCAGCCGATCGAGGATGCTCCAGTACGAGGCCGCAGCGCGTTGCCGAAGCCCGGCCAGCGCCTGTGTCGCCGCCAAGTTGTTGCGACGCCCGAGAGTTTCGAGACTGTCGTCGCCGAGTTTCCGTTCGCTGAAGTCGACGTTCAGGTCGAGTAGGTCAAGGGCATGAAGGTACTCACCGGCAGCGGAATACCCCAAAGCCAGATTGTTGCGAAGGGTGAGCGTCATGTCGTCGTCGACGCCGAGAACATGCTCGGCGATCGACACGATATCGTTCAGCACCTCTAGTCCTTCGGAGAAGTACCCCGCATCGCAGTAGGACCGGCCGAGGGCGTTCCGCACCTGCAACGTGATGGGCCGGTCGGCACCGAACTTCTCCGCGCACTGTTGAGCGAGCGGCTCCAACACCGCGATCGCTTCCGAGTAGCGTCCGCTGTCGCGGTGATTCTCCGCGACAGCCACCCGGTACGACGCCGTAGTGATCTCGGAAAACGGTGCGCGTCCCAGGCCGCTGGCTCGCCAGATCGCCGCCGCCGCGTACGCGATATCGACCGGCGCCCGCGCCACCACTGGACGGGCAGGCGCCACGGGCCACGGTTTCGACGGCGGCGCCTCGCGAACGACCCATGCCATCAGCGTTTCTCGCAGCTGCTCGGGCTGCGTGCCCGCAACGTGGAATCGGTGGGTAGCCCCCGCCACATCCAGGCGAATCACGGAGCCGTCGGCCCACCCGATTCCGGCACTGATCACTTCGACAAGGTCGGGCGTGCGCACATCCACGCCCGTCACCTCGCGCCAGCCGACCACGAACGCCGAGCGCACCGATCGGCGCCACCGGATTTCCGAATGCGAGAAAATCAACTTCCCCGCACGCTCAGTCGATCCCCCGGACCGATCCCCCGCCCCGTAGGTCACACCGGACAGCCGAAGATCGTGTGCCACAAGACCTATGGTCTCATCTCGGAGCTATGCAGACACGCTATATCGGAGGTAGCGGCCGCTCAGTTCAGCCCCGCGTAGCTGTGCAGACCGCTGATCACCATGTTGATGATAAACAAGTTGAACAGCATCGCTACGAAGCCGGCGATGTTGATCCAGGCTGCCTTGGTGTCTCGCCAGCCCGAGGTGGCTCGGGCGTGCAGGTAGGCCGCGTAGAGGACCCAGGCGATGAAGGAGCAGGTTTCCTTGGGGTCCCAGCCCCAGAAGCGGCCCCAGGCGGCTTCTGCCCAGATGGCGCCGAGGATGACGCCTGCGCCGAAGAGGGGGAAGCCGATGATGGTGGTTTTGTAGGCGAGCTGGTCGAGGGTGCGGGCGTCGGGGAGGCGGCGGGCGATGATGCCCAGGATGTTGGTGGATTCCTCGCCCGCGGGCTGACGCATGCGGAACAGGTAGAGCAGGCTGGCCACGCCCGAGACCAGGAAGACGCCGCTGCCGATGCTGACGATGGTGACGTGGATCGGCAGCCAGAACGAGCGAAGGGCGGGGACCACGGGGGCGGCGTCGGCGTAGAGGACCGTGCCTGCCAGGAACATCAGGATCAGCACGGGAACCAGCAGGAACGCCCACATGGCCCGGTAGCGCTGGTCGCGCAGGAAGATCAGGCCGATCACCACGGCGGCCGCGGTGGCCATGGTGGTGAACTCGTACATGTTGCCCAGCGGGAAGCGGTGGGTGGCGAAGCCGCGCAGCACGATCGAACCGATGTGCAGGACCGCGCCGACCACCAGCACCGAGAAGGCCATGTTGCCCAGCCGTTCGGCGAGCGGTTTGGCCTCGGGGGTCTCGATCCTGCCGGGCAACCCGGGGTCGCCGGCGGGGACGAGTTCGCGGGCGGCGACCTGCTTGGCGCGCGCCGAGGCATACTGCACGATCAGCAGGACCGTGGCCAGGGCGTAGATGGCCATGGCCGACATGAACGCGAAGTCGCTGTACCGTGCCAGCGTTTCGTCGATCTGCATCAGGATTCCGTCTCCATGTCGAGTGCGCGGATCACTTCTCCGCTCCCAGCAGCCGTGTCCGCAGTCGATCGAACTCGGCGCCCCAGCCCGCTTGATCGCTTCTGGCCAGGCCGCCCATTTCTACTACGGCGCGTCGTTGACCCACGGTACCCGCCGCAGCCTCGACCGGGTACGCCCGGATCCAGATCCGCCGCCGTTTCAGCAACAGCGACACCAGCAGACCGGCCATCATCGTCAGCGCGCTCACCAGCACCCACTGCTGGGCCGGGTCGTGCGAGACCTGCAAGTTGACGAATTCCTCGGCGCCGTCGAAGGTGACCTTCGCTCCGCTCGGCAACGTGGTCGACTCGCCGGGACGCAGGTTGACCCGCGCCTCCTTGGTCAACCGACCCTGCTTGATCATCTCCGGGTCCAGCGAGAACAGCGACTGGGAACGCCCGGTGTCGAGACCGGTATTGCCGCGGTAAACGTCGACCGCGACCGCCGGGTCGTCCATCCGGGGGAACGACGAGGTGAGCAGGCTGCCGTGGAACATCGCGGTCGGCGCGAACAGGCCCTCGATGGCGATCTGGTTCTGCCGACGTTCCTCGTCGGTGGCGTACATGCCGCCGGGCGGGTCGATGCGCAGCACACCGCTGGACAGGAAGGTCTGCGCGTCGTCTGGCCGCCACTGGATGGTCTCGGTGCGGGTCTGCCCGTTGGGGAAGGTGACGGTGAACGTCGGCGCGAAGCCGTGTCCCTGCAGGTAGACCCGATCACCGGCGACGCGCAACGGATGGTTCACCTGGAGCTCGGTGCTGCGCCACGTGTCGGTGCTCAGGTCCGCGCCCGCCTGGTACTCGATGTTCGAGTGGAACATCTCGGCCTGGCCGGTGGGCAGGTAGTCGGCCTTGAAGTCCTTCACCTTGATGCACAGCGGCGTCATGCCGGTGCCGTCGTTGGTGTTGCCCGCCCGGAACGAGTCGAAGACCGCGGGCGAGGTGGTGCAGAAGCCGGGACCGTCGTTGGCGATCACGATGACATTGCCCTCGTAGCCGAGCAGCTTGCCCAACGCGATCGCGACGAGCAGCCCCACCAGCGACAGGTGGAACACCAGGTTGCCGAACTCGCGCAGATAGCCCTTCTCCGCGGACAGCGTCACCTCGCCGTCGCGCTGACCGGGGCGCACCTCGGTCCGCCACCCACGCAAGGAAGCCTTGGCGGCCTCGATCACCTCGTCGGGAGTCCGGTCGTCGGTTTCGCTGGAGTGGTGCGGCAACCGGCTGAGGTTGCGCGGCGCGGGCACCGGCGGGGTACGCAGTGCCCGGTAGTGGTCCCAGCAGCGCGGCAGGATGCAGCCGACCAGCGAGATGAACAGCAGCACGTAGATGGCGGTGAACCAGAAGCTGCCGAACACGTCGAACAGTTCGAACCGGTCCATCCACGGACCCAGTGTCGGACGGTCGGCGATGTACTGGTCGACCTTCTGCGCGTTGAGGCTGCGTTGCGGCAGCAGGGCGCCGGGGATGGCGGCCAGCGCGAGCAGGAACAGCAGCACCAGTGCGGTGCGCATGCTCGTGAGGCCGCGCCAGGAATTACGGACCAGGGCCCAGGCCCGGCCCAGCAGCGACTGCCGGACGGGCGGGGTGGGGGTGGTCGGTGTGGTCAGCGTGTCAGTCATCAGATCGGAAGAGTCACCTCGGAGACGAACCCGTCACGCACCCAGCCGACGAACTGATCCCATGCCCCCGTGACCAGCGCGACGCCGACGGCGACGAGCAGAAAACCCCCGATTACCTGAATGGTGCGCGAATTGCGCCGCAGCCAGCCGACCCCGCGCAACGCACCGGCCGACCCGAAGGCCAGCACGATGAACGGCAGCCCGAGACCGAGGCAGTAGGCGACGATCAACGTCACCCCACGCACGGCGGTGGTGCCCTCGGTACCCGCGGACACCGCCATCACACCCGACAGCGTGGGCCCCAGACACGGGGTCCAGCCGAGCGCGAACACCCCGCCGAGCAGCGGCGCGCCGAGGATGCTGGTGAGCCTGCGCGGCTCCATCCGCGTGTCGCGCTGCAGGGCGGGGACCAGGCCGATGAACACCAGACCCATCAGGATCGTCACCACACCGCCGATGCGCTGCAGCAGTTCCCGATTCACATTGAGGGTCTGGATCACGCCGAAAACAGTGGCCGTGGCCAGCACGAACACCACCGTGAACCCGGCGACGAACAGCCCGGCGGCACCGGCCACCCGCATCTTCGCGCTACGGCGCTGCGCGGTGAGCGTGCTCGCCTGCGCGTTGGTGGCAGGCGGCGCCTCGGCACCGACCAGCCCGGCCAGGTAGGACAGATAGCCGGGGACGAGCGGCACGACACACGGTGAAGCGAACGACACCAGGCCCGCGAGCAGGCAGGCTCCCAGCGCCAGC
>NZ_JBHWZY010000468.1:0-5379 GCF_042727815.1 Nocardia sp. NPDC060220 | reverse complement strand
GTGTTCTTCGCTGATCCGGCCGTCGGGGCGGTACCGGGTTGCCACCCTCCTTGAGGGTCAGCGCCAGGTTCAGGCGGTTGCGCTCACCACCGGAGAGCACACCCGCCGGCTTCTGCTGGTCCGGCCCCTTGAAGCCGAACGCGCTGACGTAGGCGCGCGAGGGCATCTCCTGGTTGCCGACCTGGATGAAGTCCAGACCTTCGGAGACGACCTGCCAGACGTTCTTCTTCGGGTCGATGCCGCCGCGGTTCTGGTCGACATAGCTCAGCTTGACCGTCTCGCCGACCTTCACCTCACCGCTGTCGGGTGATTCGAGACCGACGATGGTCTTGAACAACGTCGTCTTACCGACACCGTTGGGTCCGATGACGCCGACGATACCGTTGCGCGGCAACGTGAAGGACAGATCCTTGATGAGCTGACGATCGCCGAAGCCCTTGTCCAGGTTCGACACGTTGACCACGATGTCGCCCAGTCGCGGACCCGCGGGGATCTGGATCTCCTCGAAGTCCAACTTGCGGTGCTTCTCGGCCTCGGCCGCCATCTCCTCGTAACGGCCGAGGCGAGCCTTGTTCTTGGCCTGCCGGGCCTTGGCGCCGGACCGCACCCAGGCCAGTTCGTCCTTGAGGCGCTTCTGCAGCTTCTGGTCCTTCTTGCCCTGGACCTCGAGACGCTGCGCCTTCTTCTCCAGGTAGGTGGAGTAGTTGCCCTCGTAGGGGTAGGCACGCCCGCGGTCGAGCTCGAGGATCCACTCGGCGACATTGTCGAGGAAGTACCGGTCGTGGGTGACGGCCAGCACGGCGCCCGGGTAGTCGGCGAGGTGCTTCTCGAGCCAGAGCACACTCTCGGCGTCGAGGTGGTTGGTCGGTTCGTCGAGCAGCAGCAGATCGGGCTTGCTCAGCAGCAACTTGCACAGCGCGACGCGGCGGCGCTCACCACCGGAGAGGTTGGTGACCGGCTCGTCCGGCGGCGGGCAGCGCAGCGCATCCATGGCCTGCTCGAGCTGGGAGTCGACATCCCAGGCGTCGGCGTGGTCGAGGAACTCCTGGAGCTTGCCCATTTCGTCCATGAGCTCGTCGGAGTAGTCGGTGGCCATCAGTTCAGCGATCTCGTTGAACCGATCCAGCTTGACCTTGACCTCGCCGAGGCCCTCCTCCACGTTGCCGCGGACGGTCTTCTCCTCGTTGAGCGGCGGCTCCTGCTGCAGGATGCCGACCGTGGCGCCAGAGCCGAGGAACGCCTCACCGTTGTTCGGCCGGTCCAGTCCCGCCATGATCTTCAGCACGCTGGATTTACCCGCGCCGTTGGGACCCACCACACCGATCTTGGCGCCGGGAAGGAAGTTCAAGTACACGTCGTCGAGGATGACTTTGTCGCCGTGTGCTTTGCGAACCTTGATCATCTGATAAATGAACTCAGCCATACGCGGAAGCCTATCGGTGGGAGAAACGGGGACGGGATACGGAAGGGTCGAGTGCCGCGGAAACGACCCTCATGCGTCAACCTGCTCGGCACCGTTGGTGCTCGACACCACGTCCGGCGATCGCGCGGGGACAGGATCCGCCACGGTCGTACAGGCTACGGCAACGGCCTCGGTCGACGCATACCCGGTGGCAGCGTCGTCGGCCTTCGGTAGGGCAGCGCCGCGAGCATCGGAAATATTCCGCACCGCGGCATGCGGCAATGATCGCAGGCCCTCGGACCGGCGAACAACGCTCGCGTGGCAGCGCGCCAGATCGGGCCCGACCGCCACCGCGCGCATCTCGAGATCCCGCCGCTCGGTTCCGTCCTTGCCGCGGTACTCGTGCGAGCGGAGTTGCCCGTAGGCGATCACCGGGTCGCCGCGATGCAACGATCGATCCACCCCTGCCACCAGCCTGCGCCAGCACGAGACCGTGAGATACAACGTGCCGTTGTCGGTCCACTCCCCCGTTTTGACGTCGAATCGCCGCGAATTACTCGCCATCCGGAACGTGAGCATCTGCTCACCGTTGCTGAGATCGCGCCGCACCGGATGGGTGATGACGGTCCCGATCACCGTCGCGTGTGCCTCGTACATCGTGCTCGCCCCCCGCTCGAATCCACCGTTTTCGCTCTGACCACCCAAGAATGACCTGGCGAACGGGAGTGTGGGGCGCGCGCAGTCGATCTGTGGATGGATCGGGCAGTTGTGGACAACGTCGGTGTCAGAGCACGGGAAGCTCGGTGTTCGCTCCGCACAGCACCACGATCGGCCGTACGCCGGGATCCGGTGTGTACACACCGCTCTGCACGGCGGCCAGCGCGGCGGCACCCTCGAGCTCGACCACCACGCGGAACTCCCGCCAGAGGTATTCGCGGGCGGCGGCGACCGCGTCGTCGGCCACCGCAATCGCGGGCATCTGGTGACGCTGAGCGATGTCGAAGGCGATGTCGCCGACCCTGGTCGCGCACAGCAGTTCGGTGGCGCACGAGGCCACGTCGATATCGACCGGCGCGCCCGCCGCGAGTGCCGCCGAGAGCACCGGTATGTGCTCGGATTCGATGCCGACGATCTCCCTGCGCTTGCCCAGTGCCGCCCCGAGGCCCGCGATCAGCCCGCCGCCGCCGACCGCGGCCAGCACCGGCGGCCTGCCGCGCACCTGTTCTTCCAGTTCGAGCCCGATGACGCCGGCGCCCGCCACCACGGCGGGCATGTCGTAGGCATGCAGATGGTCGGCCCCGCGCTCGGCGGCCAGGGTGAGCGCCCGGCGTTGCGCCTCGGCGTACGTCGTTCCGTGCCAGAGCACTTCGGCGCCGTGCGCCCACATCGCGGCCACCTTGGTGTGTGGCGCGGATTCCGGCACGACAACCGTGCATTCCTTGCCGAGCTGTGCCGCGGCCAGCGCCACCGCGATACCCGCATTGCCCGCCGAGGCGACAACCACATGGTCGGCGCCGCTGCCGGCCGACAACAGGGCGTTGAGCGCGCCACGCACCGTGAATGTGCCGCCGTGCTGCAGGAATTCCATTTTCAGTGACACCGGCACCGGCCCGTTCGGCCCGTCCACACTCGTGTGGAACACCGGTGTCTTGCGTACCCGCCCGGCCAGCCGCCGCCGCGCCGCCCGCACATCGGTGCGCAGCACCCGCTCCGGTTCGGCCCGCTCGGTCGATTCGCTCGACGGCACACCGAATCCACTCACCGGCGGACCTCGCCGTCACGCCGCGCCAGCTCGGCGTACATCGCGTTGTAGGCGGTCAGGTCGGCGTCGTTGTCGCGATCGGCGGCCCGGTCGGTGCGCTTGGCCAGCTTGGTGTCGCTGCGTGACCACTGGATCAGCAGGGCGAGCATCACCACCACCAGCGGCACCTCACCGCTGGCCCAGGCGAAACTGCCGCCGTTGCGCTGGTCGGCGAGCAGGTCGATGTTCCAGCCGAGGTCGAGGGTGCGATAGAACCAGTCGCCCAGCACCGTGGTCATGCTCATCAGCGCGATGCCGAAGAACGCGTGGAACGGCAGCGTGCCGAACACCATCGCGAGCTTGGTCAGCGGCGCGACCTCGCGCGGCTTGGGATCGATGCCGATCACCACCCAGTAGAACAGGTAGCCGCTGAGCAGGAAGTGCGTGTTCATCATCAGGTGGGCGGCGTGCGAGTCGACGTAGGTGTCGAAGATTCCGCCCAGATACAGCGCGTAGAACCCGGCGACGAAGATCAGCGACGCCACCACGGGCTGGGTGAGGAACCGCGAGACCGGGTTGTGCACGGCCGCCAGAATCCACTCGCGCGGCCCCGGCACACCACCGCGGCCCGCGGGCGGGAGCGCGCGCAATGCCAGGGTCACCGCGCCGCCGAGGGCGAGCAGGATCGGCGCCAGCATCGACAACGCCATGTGCGCGCCCATGTGCACGCTGAACATCGCCGGTGCGTAGCGCCCGACCCCCGACGACGTGGCCAGCAACAACACCAGGCAGCCACTGCACCAGGCGATGGTCCGCCCGATCGGCCAGGCATCGCCGCGCTTGCGCAGCCGGTGGACGCCGAGCAGATAGAGCGCGGCGAGCACGATCGCCAGGGTTCCGAAGATCAGGTCGAAGCGCCAGTCGAACAGCAGGCGACTCACCGTCGGCGGGCCAGCGAGGGTGTAGCCCAGCTCCACTTCGACCGGCGTCGGCACCGTGGTCGGCGGCGGTGGCGGGGTGCGGCCGAGGCCGACTGCCAGGCCGATGGTCGCCGCGAAGATCAGCATCTCCACGCCGGCGAAACGGATGAGCGCGCCGCGGTCGCGCGAGTCGGCGGCCAGTGCGGGCAGCGCGGCCCGGCGCTGCAGGTAGCCGATGGCGCCCAGCACCAGCAGCGCGGCCGCTTTCGCGAGCACCAGCCTGCCGTACGTAGTGGTGAACAGGTCCGAAACGGGCACCCGCACCCAGGCATTCACGACGCCGCTGAGGCCGATCACCACGATCGAGATGGTCGCGGCCACCGAGAACCGGCGGGCGGCGATATCGGTGTTCGCGCCGCCACGCATCGCGTGCGCCAGCACCGCGATCAGCCCGCCCACCCAGACCGAGGCCGACACCATGTGCAGGATCAGGGAGTTGGTCGCCACGTCGTGGGAGCCACCGGAGGACGAGTGCCCGGTCAGCGCCAGCGGCATCATGGTCACCAACGCGCCTGCCAGCAGCACCGGCGTCCAGCCCCAGCGCAACGCGCACCGGCAGCCGATCGCCACGATCAGCGCGAACAACACTGTTGTCCGCCAGGCGCCCGCGACCTCGACCTGCGTGATCACCGGCCACAGGACTTCGGGTCGCCAGATGGCACTCACCGGCTGACCGGTCGTATCCGACACGGTCAACGGCACCAGCAGCGCCGCGCTCGCGGCCCACACCAGCGCGGCGTCGGAGGCGCGGCGCACCGCCCGATAACCGCCGACCTCGAGCAGCCCGCCGTCGCGCGGGGGCAGCAGGAACGCCGCGAACAACAGGGAGCCGACGGTCATCGCGGCGGCCAGATCGGCCACCGCGCGCAACGCGGGCAATCCATATGTTGTCAACGCCCCCGGATCGGGTATACCGAGCAAACTGAGCGCATGCGCCGCCGACAAGCCGACCACCATGGCCGCGACAACCGCGGCGATACACCCGGCCACAACACTGAGTACACCGAACGGCGCCGCCGGACCCGTATCCGCCGACGGTCCGCCGTCGACGGCGGGTCCAGCGGTGGGGTCCTGCGATAACGACATGACAACGAGGGTAGTTCGACGTGCCCGGCGACGCCCCGAGGGGGCGCTCACCCGAGCCTGCGCTCGACGATCCGGTCGGTCGCTATACTTTTCGAGCTGGACAGCGTGGCCGACTTCGGCCAAGGTTGATGCGACTGCCTCCGTAGCTCAGTTGGATAGAGCAAGGGCCT
>NZ_JBHWZY010000467.1:0-5385 GCF_042727815.1 Nocardia sp. NPDC060220 | reverse complement strand
TCATCGGTGCGGGCGACCCGTTGCCTCCTGGTCAGATCTTCCGTACCGACGATTCCCGCGTCGGATACAACGGGCCGGTGACGGCGATGGCCATGCGCCCCGGCCCCACGCTGGTCGGCGCGCTTGGACTGATCGAGGAGGACGTGTGGATCTGGGATGTCGAGAACGGGAAGAAGCTCGTCACCGAACTCGATGAGAGGGATGTCGAGGCGATCGCTTTCCATCCGAGCCGAGATGTCCTCGCCGCGGGGTCGGACGGCACGGTCCGGCTGTGGGACGCCAGGACGGGCCGACAGCTCGTCGGGTCGCCGATCGTAGACGCGGGCACGGTGTCGGCGCTGGCGTTTCATCCGCGTACCGGGTTGCTCGCCGTTGGCGCCTTCGACGGTTCCGCGCGGGTCTTCGACATCGACACGGGCAAGCCGCTCGGTCCACCGCTGGTAGGTGGCACGGGAAAGATCGAGGCGCTTGCCTTCGATCCCACCGGGGAACGACTGGCGGTTGCCGGTGTGGCGGTGCAGCTGTGGGACCTGCCCTCCGGACAGCCGCTCGGGCCGCCGATGCGTGGCGATATCGAGGGGATGAACTCGGTCGACTTTCACCCGAGTGGAAAGTTGTTGGCCACCGGCGGTGACGACAAGACAGTTCGACTATGGAACGCGCAGACTCGACAGCAAGTAGGCGAACCGCTGCGCGGGCACTCCGGCCCGGTCACGTCGACGGCATTCCATGGGGGCGGCGAAATGCTGGTTTCCGCGAGTGACGACGACACCGCCAGGGTTTGGGGTCCGGCGCTGTGGATTCGTGAAGCCTGTCGACGGGCTGGTCGCAATCTCACCGAGACGGAGTGGGATCGGTATCTCGGGGACAGGGCGTACACGCGAACCTGCCAGGAATTCGACGCGGGCGAAGGAGCGGAGCCGAACGCCGGGATCGGCGCGGCCTATCCGACGCTGTACGACATCTTTCTCGGATGAGCCGGACGAGACCACGAATCTCGCTGGTTCGATGAACACTATTGCGGTGCAAGCTGATCGGACGGTCAAGCATGAACGACAGCGTTTTCTCGGCGAAGCCGTTGTGCTTCGTGATCATGCCCTTCGGTACCAAAGGCGAGGCGGCCTCGGCGATCGAATTCGACCGGGTGTACGAGTCGATCGTCAAGCCCGCGGTGCAGGACGCGGGCATGGCCTGCCTGCGGGCCGACGAAGAGCAGTTCGGTGGGTTCATTCACCGAGCGATGTTCGAGCGGTTGATGGTGTGTGACTACGTGGTCGCGGACCTGACGCAAGCCAACGCGAACGTGTACTACGAGCTCGGAATCCGCCATGCCCTTCGACCCTGGAGTACCGTCCTGATCTCGGCCGCGGGATTCCGATTGCCGTTCGATCTCGCTCCTGAGCGAGTCCACCGGTACGAGCTGGACGCGGTCGGGTGCCCGAGCCGCCCGGAGGTCGACCGCGCGGAGCTGACGAAACAGCTGCGGCTCGCACGCGCCGAACAACGTACCGACAGCCCGTTGTTCGAGCTGTTCACCGGGCTGACGACGCCCAAGCTCTCGAAGTCCGATCTCGAGGCCTTCAACGACCGCTTCGAAGTCTCCGAAGCGGTCCGTCGGCAACTCGACGAGGCACGTGAGGCGGCGCGCGGCGATGACCGTCGTGGACGCGAAGAGGCCGTCGAGCAGATATCGCGGGTCCGTCTGGCGCTGTCGGACCTCCACGGGTACGACGAGAGCCTGTTGATCGATCTGTTGCTGGCCTATCGGGACTTTCGAATGTGGCAGGAGATGATCGACCTGGTCGATGACCTTCCGCCCTCGCTCGCCCGCAGTGTGACCGTGCGCGAGCAGCGGGCCTTCGCGCGAAATCGATTGCAGCCGGGAAGCATCGTCGCCGAAAACGAACTGCGTGAGCTGTGTCAGGAGTACGGCAGCAGTAGTGAGACCCTCGGCCTTCTCGGCAGAATCTATAAGGATCGATGGTCCGCCGCGCAGGGCACACCGCAGGCGCGCGGGTATCTTCGGCTCGCGATCGACACCTACGCTGCCGGCTTCGAGCTCGACTGGCGCGACTACTACCCTGGCATCAACGCGGTTCATCTGCTGTGGATCGATGACCGACGCAGCAAGCGTCTCGCGCAGCTGCTTCCGGTGGTGGAGTACGCGGCACGCGCCCGCATCGTCCGAGGTGGGGCAACGTATTGGGACTACGCCACCATGATCGAGCTCGCGATCTACGACGGCCGAATGCCTGATGCGCTGGATTGGCTGGACCAGGCGCTCGGCACAACGCCGAGTGATATGGAAAAGGAATCGACCTACACCACGATCAGGCGATTGCGTAGTTACTGTGACGGCGACGACGAATACTGGGACGCGCTGATCGAGGGGTTGGCCCCTGGTTCGCGTGGGCTCGCGGATCAGCCCTGAGCGAACGAAGTATGTTGCGTCACAAGTGAAGTCGACAGAAAGAGCGCCGTGCCCCCGCCAACTATCACCATCCTGGATTCGCTGGATACGATCGACGAATCCCTGCGACGGACCACGCTGACGCCCGGTCGCCCGGTTCTCGTGCTGGTCGGCGGCGCCGCCGGGCTGCCCGTCGACCCGGACAGTCCGCTGGCCCGTCTCCTCGTCGAGCACGTTGTGCCGCTGGTCGAACAGCTGGGCGCGGTGGTCGTCGACGGCGGCACCGACGCGGGTGTGATGCGCATGGTCGGTGATGCGCGGCGCTCGGCGGACGCGACTTTCCGGCTGGTCGGTGTGGTGGCCGAAGGCACAGTGCGGTTACCCGGAGCGCCCCCACCTCGAAGTCCGGATTGGGCGCACGTCGAGCCGGGGCACACCGACATCGTGCTGGTGCCGGGCTCGGAGTGGGGTGACGAGTCGCCGTGGTTGGCGGCGGTGGCGACGGCGATCGCGGGCCGTGCGGGCTCGGTGACGATGCTCGTCAACGGCGGTGCCATCGCCTATGTGGATGCGCTCAACAGTTTGGCGGTGGGTAGGGCGGCTGTCGTTTTGGCGGGATCGGGTCGAACGGCCGACGAGATCGCCGATGCCAGGACGATCGGGACGAACGACCGCGCCCTGGCGATCGCGGACTCCCCGCTCACCACGGTCGTCTCGATCGCGGACCCGGTCGCCGTCGCGGCCGCTCTCCGTGCCCGGATCGCCGAATCCGCCGAACTCGAATAGCTACTTCTGTGTCTCGTCGGCGTCTTCGTGCAGCGCGACCCATGACGACGTCTCCGCGGCGATGATCGCCTCGGTGCGATCGGCGAGTGCCCGCTTGCGCCCGCCGTCACGGTAGGGCCCGGACTTGGCCAGATACAGGAACTTCTCGCGTTTGAGCGCCTCCGCCGTCGCGCGATAGCGAATCCAGTTCGACTGCCACTGAAACAGCTGCAGGGCTCCCTCGGCCGCCACGAGGGTAGCCGCGATGGTCGCGGTGATGACAGCGGGGGCGGCCAGTGCCGCGACCGGTAGCAGTGCGCCGATCACGATCTGCGCCAGCTTGATCCGTTTGTATACGCGCTGAGCAGCCGCGGCCTTGGTGCTGTACCACGTCAACTGTCCGGTCAGCCGTTCCCAGGCGACGTCATCGTCGCCGTGGTCAGGGCGGACCGGTGTGTCGATCTGGGTGCTCATGGTTTCTCCGATGGGACCGCGAGAGGGATCGCTGCCGTCCGGGAAAGCGACCGTTTGGTCCAGTCCTGTTGCGGCAGAGTCGATCAGCTGTGCCGTCGAGAATAGACGACCCATTGGTGGTGTGCGGCCGGAACAATCTCGATGTTACCGGCCGGAACCTCCGCCCTCGCGGTGCCATAACTCGTACTATGCCGATGAAATCTGTTGCACAGGAACCTTTTCCAATCGACTCGACCTGCCGGGCAACAATCCGTAACGCAGTGAGGTACTCGACGTGATCAGAATCGACGTGCTCCACCGGCCCGAAGACGCGGACCGAATCCAGCCGCTACTGGCCGCCTTCGACGCGGAAGGGGTGAGAACAGGTGCCCCCCAGGCCGAGCCACCGTCGGATGCGACGCTGGTCGTGGTGTTCAGCGAGGCAATGGCGGACGAGGTCGAGCGGACCGGCATGGATCTCTTGACCGAGGTGACCAGTCGCTACCGCACGGTGGTGCCGATGGCCTACGTCCCCGACGTGCCCGACCCGTTCGACAAACTCAATCCGTGCTATCTGCCCCGGGTCACGGTCAGTGATGCCGCCAAGCGGGTCACCGCGATCGCCCGCTACGGCGGCGCCGATATCGTCGAGTGGGCCAGACTCGTCGACCAGGCCTCGAAGTGGCGAACGGCCGAGTCGACGGCGTTGTTGAACGAGTCGGCGCTGTCGGCGACCCACGGGCTCCTTCGGTCCGTCCCTGCCCGATCGTCACCCCATGTCGAGACGGTGCGCGCGTTCGTCGCCGCGAGCTCGTCGGCGGTGGCCCGGCGTCGCCGTCGAACGGGCGCTGTGCTCGCGGTGACCATTGTCGCGTTGGCCGCGCTGGTCACCTTCGCGACCGTGCAGACCGTGGGAGCGCGTCGAGCACAATCGGCCGCCGACCGAGCCGCCGACGCCGCCACGGCCGACCGTCTCAGTAGGGTCGCCGTCGAGCTGATCGGGTCGGATCCCGACTTGCCGAGCATTCTGGTCACACGAGCCGAGCAGCATGCTGCGACCGACGCCGTCCGTGGTGCCGCCGCCGCCGTCGCGGCGCAGACCTGGCCGCATACCGCTGTCCGGCTCGACTACCTGCCGCGTGAGGTGAGCGCCGCGCAGACCTCGACGCGCATCGCGATCACCGCGTACGACCAGACAGTCATCCGGGTTTACGACGCTCCGGGTGGCAATGAGATCGGGGTTTTCGACTATCACGAAGGTAGCGGGGAACCGGGTGGTGGCTTCGGCGAACTCAGCCCGGACGGCGAGCTGCTGGTGACCACCGAGCGTCTGCCCGGTCCGATCAAGGTCTTCGACGTCGCAGCGCGCGAACAGTTGACACAATCCACCAGTTGGCGAACCGATTACGATCGGCTGCTCGGTTGGTGGGACAACGACGAGGTACTGCTCGCCAGGAACTCGTCACTGCTGCGTATCGACGCTCGAACCGGGGCGAGCGTCGACGCTTTCGCGGCTCCACCGGGCACGGTCATCAAGGCCGCCGACCGCAGCCGCAACGGCCGTCATCTCGCCGTCGCCACCGAGGAGTCGGTGTTCCTGGTCGACGCGCAGACCGGTGCGGTCACCGGAACTGTCGACGCGCGCGGAATCTCGAAACTACAGGTGAACGATGACGGCACCCGCGCGCTCGGGATCGCCGATGATGGGAATCTGTGGGATCTCGAGCTCGACGACGGCTCCGGCAATGCCGGAGCCC
>NZ_JBHWZY010000466.1:0-5410 GCF_042727815.1 Nocardia sp. NPDC060220 | reverse complement strand
CCTCGACGTAGTCGCCGTGCATCTCACCCATGGTGAGGATGACCTTCTCGGCCATCCGACCCTCGGTGGCCTCGATCATCGGCATGATCGCGGCGGCCATGCTCTCGTAGGTGTGGGTGGCGCCGAACTTCTGTGCCTGTTCGCGCTTCCACGGATTCGGGTCGATGGCGATGACCTTCGACGCACCGGAGAGCACAGCCCCTTGCAGCGCGCTCATGCCGACGCCGCCGATACCCGCGATCACCACGGTCTCACCCGGCTGCACCTGTGCCACATGGGTCGACGATCCGAACCCGGTCGGCACGCCGCAGCCGACGAGGCACGCCACCTCGAACGGGATGGTGGGATCGATCTTCACCACGGACGTGTGGTGCACCGTCATGTACGGGGAGAACGTGCCGAGCAGGCACATCGGGATGACATTCTCACCACGCGCCTGGATACGGTACGTGCCGTCCGAAATGGCCTGCCCCATCAGCAGTCCGGCGCCCAGGTCGCACAGCGCCATGTTGCCGGCGACGCACGAGGGACAGCGGCCGCACGCGGGGATGAACGACAGGATGACGTGGTCACCCACGGCCAGGTCGGCCGGACAGTTCGGGCCGAGCTTGGTGATCACACCCGCGCCCTCGTGCCCACCCATCACCGGGTAGGCCGGCATCGGCGTCGCGCCGGTGACGATGTGATGGTCGGAGTGGCACATGCCCGCCGTTTCCATCCGGATCTGCACTTCACCGGCGACGGGGTCGCCGACCTCGATCTCCTCGACCGACCATTCCTGGTCGGTGCCCCACAGGATCGCGCCCTTCGTCTTCATGCCGGTAGACCTCTCGCCAAGCTCGTGCCTCGTTGTGACTGCACTCACCCTAGCCACAAATCACCAGTTTCTGAAACACGTTCTAGAAAATATTCGAGAGATTTCTATCCGCGCACGTCATGGACGTGGTGCACGACGTCGTGCACGAAGTACCGGCCCAGCGAGGCGACCGTGAACAGCGAACCGTCACTGCGCCCGCCCCGCAGATCGAGCCGATCGACGGGCACCGCGCCGAACGCGGCAGCCACCCGATCGGCGGCGAGCGCCACCTCCCGGGCCACTACGGCGGGGTCCTGCCGGTCGTAGCGATCGGCGACGGCGGTCGCGTCCTGATCCCAGTTCTCGAACCGCGGCGCCTCGACCCCGTCACCGTCGAGCATCAGCGCGAGCCTGGTATCGAAGATCCGGCACACATCGCGCACGTGAGCGCCGTATTCGAGGACCGACCAGGTCAGCTCGTCGGGACGCACTCGCGCGTCGTCGCGTTCGAGCGCAGCACCGATGCGGGTGGCACTGTCGAGCACGAGCTCGGGGACGGCCGAGTACGCGGTGGCCTCGGCATCGAATCCGCACTCCGAGCAGGCGCGTTCGAGGACCCAGGTCCAGTTCTTGGCGTCGGGGACGATCATGGAAGTCAGCCTAAATTGTCCTCTTTTTATGCTCCATCGATATTCAGCCAACTATCGGCGAGATCCGGCATCATTCGGCGAGCTGATTCGCTTGCTCGAAGAGTTCCAGCGTCACCGCGTGCAGGAAGTCGCCGACCGGCTTGGGCGCCTTGCCCGCGAAGGCCCGCGCGTACGTGCCCTCGAGGACGATGCCCAGCTTGAAGCAGGCCAGCACGGTGTACCAGGTGACGGCACTGAGATCACGGTCGGAGAACTTGCCGTAGTGCTCGATCATCTCCGCCTCGGTCGGCAGACCGCCGACGGTGCCGAGGGTGCCCATCAGACCCGCCCCGACGGTGCCGGGCTCGGGCCTGGTCGCCAGCTGCCAGCCCAGGTCGAGCAGCGGATCGCCGATCGTCGACATCTCCCAGTCGACCATCGCCGCCACCTCGGGGCCGTCGTAGTCGAACATCATGTTCGCCAGGTGACAGTCGCCGTGCATGATGCCGGGCAGCCAGTCCGCCGGCCGGTGCCGCTCGAGCCAGTCACCGATCCGCTCGAGACCGGGGATCTGCGGGCCGGGGTAGCCCTCGTTGGCGTTGTAGGAGTCGAGTTCGCGCAGCCAGCGCGGGACCTGCCGCTCGAGGAAACCCGCGGGACGTCCGTAGTCGTCGAGGCCGAGCGCCTGATAGTCGAGGGAGCCGAGCCGGGCGATGGCCTCGACCGCGGACAGACCCATCTGGCGCCGGACCTCGGGATCACCGGCGTGCAGTTCGGGCAGTTCCGTCTGCGGGTTGAAGCCGCGGATGGGCTCCATCAGATAGAACACCGCACCGATCACCGACTCGTCGTCGCAGGCCGCGATCACCCGGGGCGAGCGCACCTCGGTGCCGGCGATCGCGCGCAGCAGTCGTGATTCCCGGCCGATCACCTCATTGCTCTTGGCACGCAGATGCTTGGGCCCGCGCCGCAGCACGTACTCGCGCCCGCCCCGGGTGAAGCGCAGCATCACGTTCTGCGTGCCGCCGCCGAGAGCGGTGACCGCATCGAATTCCGTCCCGGGCAAGCCCTGTTCGTCCATCCACCGCCCGATCGCCGCGAAATCGGCGATCGCCGGGTCAACATCGACAGGTTGAGAAACAGCCATGCCGCACATTGTGCCCGGAGATCGGCGGGGACTGCGCGGGAATGCGCACGCGCACGCCCGGCGTAATGTTTCTGCCACGATGCGCACGCTCTTGATCGACAACTACGACTCGTTCACCTACAACCTCTATCAGCTGATCAGCGAGGTCAACGGGAGCGAGCCGACCGTCGTGCGCAACGACGAGGCCGACAGTTCCCTCGACCTCGATCAGTTCGACAATGTGGTGATCTCGCCCGGACCCGGCCGCCCGGACCGCGCCCGCGACATGGGGGCGTCGACAGCGCTGATCGCGCAGACCGATCTGCCGCTGCTGGGCGTATGCCTGGGCCATCAGGGAATCGTGCTCGGCGCGGGCGGAACGGTGGAGCGCGCGCCACAGGCCAGGCACGGTTTCCTCGATCAGGTGACCCACGACGATCGGGATCTGTTCGCCGGTCTGCCGCAGGGCTTCACCGTGGTGCGCTACCACTCGCTCGCGGCGCGGGAGCCGCTGCCCGCCTCGCTCGAGGTGACCGCGTCGACCAGCGATGGGGTGATCATGGGGGTGCGCCATCGCGAGCGGCCGCAGTGGGGTGTGCAGTTCCACCCCGAGTCGGTGTCGAGCGAATTCGGCGCCGCGCTGCTGCGCAACTTCGCCGATCTCACCAAAGCGCGCACACGGGTAGCCGCACCGGTGGTCGTGCGCGGACCCAGTGTCGTGGCGCCCGTTTCCCATGAACGCTCATTCAGCCTGCGGCACAAGGTGATCGAACGCGCGATCGACACCGAAGCGATCTTCCTGCGCCGTTGCGCCGACGCTCCGAACGCGTTCTGGCTCGACAGCGAGCACGTCGAACCCGGCCTGGACCGGTTCTCCTTCCTCGGCGACGCGAGCGGGCCGCATGCCGAAATCGTCGGCTATCGGGTCGGCGACGCCCGCGTCACCGTGACGGACATCGAAGGCACCCGTACCGTCGCGGGCACGGTCCTGGACTATCTCGATCGCGAACTCCGGGCGCGGCACTGCGAAACCCCGCCGCTGCCTTTCGATTTCGCGGGCGGCTACGTCGGCTATCTCGGTTACGAGGTGAAGGCCGACTGTGGTGCGAACATCGCGCACCGCTCCCCCACCCCCGATGCCCAGTGGATCTTCGCCGACCGGCTGATCGTCGTCGACCACGAGGCCGGGCGAACCCACCTGCTCGCCCTGTGCGAACCCGCCACCGAGAGCGACGCCGAGCAGTGGCTGCGCGAGACTTCCGACTCCCTCGACGATCTCCCCACCTGGGTCAATCCCGCCGACCTGCCCGTGGCCGCCGATCCCGGCGCAGTGCAGGCGCACCTGGTGCGTGGCCGCGACCGCTACCTCGCCGACATCGCGGTGTGTCAGGACCGGCTGCACGCGGGCGAGTCCTACGAGATCTGCCTGACCGACGCGGTCGCCGTCGCCGCGGCGCCCGGGGACGGATTCGCCTTCTACCGGCGCCTACGCCGCTGCAATCCGGCACCGTACGCCGCCTACCTGCGCTTCGACGGTCTGGACGTGGCGTGTTCCTCGCCGGAACGGTTCCTGAAGATCGACCGGGATCGAGTGGTCGAGAGCAAGCCGATCAAGGGCACCGCCCCGCGCGGACGGACCACCGACGAGGACGAGCGCCTGCGTCGCGCGCTGGCCGACGACCCGAAGACCCGGGCCGAGAACCTGATGATCGTCGACCTGCTGCGCAACGACCTCGGCCGCGTCTGCGAAGTGGGTTCGGTGCACGTCCCGAAGCTGATGGACACCGAAACCTACTCCACCCTGCACCAATTGGTGTCGACCGTGCGTGGCACGCTGCTCCCCGACGCCGGGGTGATCGACTGCCTGCGCGCCTGCTTCCCCGGCGGTTCGATGACCGGCGCGCCGAAGCTGCGGACCATGGAAATCCTCGACGAACTGGAAACCCAAGCGCGCGGCATCTATTCGGGCACCATCGGTTTCCTCGGCCTGAACGGCACCGCCGACCTCAACATCGTCATCCGCACCGCCGTCCGCTACGACGACGAGTGGCGGATCGGCGCGGGCGGCGCGATCGTCCTCGATTCCGATCCCGAGGACGAGTACGCGGAGATGGTACTCAAGGCGGCGGCGACATTCCGGGCGCTGACTCCCGACAGGTGAGTTCGACGCGCACGCGGCAACACCGGTCGGGCCACTTCGCCGCCGGAGCGGACGGCGTTCGAGGAATCAGCGCCGCCGACGGCCGCGCTTGTCCGGCTCCGGTTCCGGTGCGGGTTCCTCGCCCCCACGCCCCGTGATCCGCCCGAGCAACCCGACACCGGGCAGCTTCGCCACCGCACCGAACACGTCCTCGCCCAGGGAGATCATCGCCTCGAGCCGTGGCAACAGCCGGTCATAGGTCGCGAACACCGGATCGGCCAGCGCCAACGTCCGATCGAGCCGATCGATCGTGCTGTTGAGCCGATCGACCGCGATCGACAGGTTCTCCACCAGATCCGGCAACTGCGCGGCCAGCTGCGCCGACGCGGGCGGCAACCGAACCGCCGCGTCGAAGGCGTACCCCGCAGTCTGCTGCGCAGCATCGATAGCCTGTCCCGCCGCAGTCTGCGCCGCCCCCACCGCCGCCTGAGCCGCCGACAGCAACTCCGCCCCCGGCACCTTCCGCGCCTGCGCCGGAGCAGGTTCCTCCGCGCGCCCCCGCTTCCTCGGGTTCGTCATGACACCACTGTGCCGCAACCACGCCGCCTACGCAGGGAACCGCACCCCCGCTCACCTCCGTGTCCGGCGACAGAACACTCCCAGCCCCGCACGACCCGACCTCGAGGAGGGTCCGCCGCGCAGCGGCGGTTCGCGGCCGT
>NZ_JBHWZY010000465.1:0-5411 GCF_042727815.1 Nocardia sp. NPDC060220 | reverse complement strand
CGTCGACCGATCGGAACGGATCCTTGCACAGCACCGTGCGCTGCGCCTGATCGTTCAGCTTGAGGTGCACCCAGTCGACGGTGAAGTCGCGGCCGGCTTCCTGCGCGGCGGTGATGAAGTCACCACGCAGCTTGGCTCGCGTCGTCTGCGGCGGGGTGTCCACGGCGGCATCGACGGCGTCGTCCTCGGTGATCCGCTTGGCCAGACCCTTGCGCTGGAGCAGGTCGAAGACCCCGCGACCACGCTTGATGTCGTGGTAGGCCAGATCCAGCTGGGCGATCTTGGGATCCGACATCTCCATGCTGTAGCGGTCCTGGTAGCGCTGGAACAGCTTGCGCTTGATCACCCAGTCGATCTCGGTGTCGACCTTGGCGAAGTCCTGCGCCTCGACCGCGTCGAGCGTGCGACCCCACAGATCCACCACCGCGTCGACCTGCGGATCGCGATCGCGGTTGCGCAGGTGCTCGACGGCGCGGGCGTAGTACTCGCGCTGGATCTCCAGGGCACTGGCCTGGCGCCCGCCGGCCAGGCGCACGGGACGGCGACCGGTGAGATCGTGGCTGACCTCGCGAATGGCCCGTATCGGGTTGTCGAGCGCGAAATCGCGGAACGACACCCCTGCCTCGATCATCTCCAGCACCAGCGAGGCGGTACCGACCTTGAGCATGGTGGTCGGTTCGGCCATGTTGGAGTCACCGACGATCACGTGCAGGCGCCGGTACTTCTCGGCGTCGGCGTGCGGCTCGTCGCGGGTGTTGATGATCGGGCGCGAGCGGGTGGTCGCCGAGGAGACGCCCTCCCAGATGTGCTCGGCGCGCTGTGACAGGCAGAACGTGGCCGCCTTCGGCGTCTGCAGCACCTTGCCCGCGCCACAGATGAGCTGGCGGGTGACCAGGAACGGGAGCAGCACATCCGAGATCCGGGAGAACTCGCCCGCCCGGACCACGAGGAAGTTCTCGTGGCAGCCGTAGGAGTTGCCCGCGGAGTCGGTGTTGTTCTTGAACAGGTAGATGTCGCCGCCGATGCCTTCTTCGGCGAGGCGCTGTTCGGCGTCTATGAGCAGGTCCTCCAGCACCCGCTCGCCGGCCCGGTCGTGGGTGACCAACTGGACCAGGCTGTCGCATTCGGCGGTGGCGTACTCGGGATGCGATCCGACGTCGAGGTACAACCTGGCACCGTTGCGAAGGAAGACATTGGAGCTACGGCCCCAGGACACCACCCGGCGGAACAAGTACCGGGCTACCTCGTCGGGGGACAGCCGACGGTGACCGTGGAAGGTGCATGTCACACCGAACTCGGTCTCGATCCCCATGATTCGTCGCTGCACACTATCGACAGTACAGCCATGACCAGTGCCCGCGCGGCGCTCCTGACATCCCATTCGCATACGTGTTCACAACGATTCGGACAGCGAACGACCTCCGCGCACACGACGAGATCAGGCCTGCGAACCGGTGCGATTCGCAGGCCCGATCATGATCGTGACGGTGGGTTATTTCCCCGCGTCGTCGTCGGGTTCTGGCAGCTTCGCCTCTTTGACCGGCTTGGGCTTGGACTTCGACGCGGCCAGCGCCGACTCCAGGGCGGGGCCCTGCAGCCTGCGGAACGCCCGGCGCGGCCGCTGCTGCTCGAGCGTGGCCACCTCGAGCGAGGCCTCACCGAGCGAACGCTTGTCCTTGTCGGCTTCGGGCTGACCGGCCAGCAGTGCGCCGATCGCCACCTTCAACGCGTCGTCCAGGGACAGACCCGGCTTGTAGGTGGCTTTGAGCTGGGTCAGGATCGGCTCGGTGGTGCCACCCATGACGACGTACTCGCGTTCGTCGACGATGGACCCGTCGAAGGTGATCCGGTACAGCACCGAGGTCGGTGACTGTTCGGGATAACCCACCTCGGCGACGCAGATCTCCACCTCGTAGGGCTTGAGCTGATCGGTGAAGATCGACCCGAGGGTCTGCGCGTACAGGTTGGCCAGTCCACGCCCGGTGACATCGCGCCGGTCGTACTGGTAACCCTTGAGGTCGGCCTGCAAGATGCCGCCGCGGCGCAGTGCCTCGAACTCGTTGTACTTGCCGACCGCGGAGAATCCGACGCGGTCGTAGAGCTCGCTGACCTTGTGCAACGTCGCCGAGGGGTTCTCGGCGACGAACAGCACGCCGTCGGCGTAGACCAGCACGATCACGCTGCGACCGCGACCGATGCCCTTACGGGCGAGCTCGGTCTTGTCGCGCATGATCTGCTCGGCCGAGGCGTAATACGGCAGCGTCATAGGACGGCGCCCCCTTCTTCCGCGGCTTCCCGATCGGCGATCACACCGCGGGCGATCTCGGCGAGACGATCCTCACCGATCTCGTCCGCACCGTCGGCGTCGATCACCACCGCTGTCGGGTAGATCCCGCGCAGCATGTCGGGACCGCCGGTGGCGGTGTCGTCGTCGGCGGCGTCGAACAGTGATTCCACCGCGATCCGCAGCGCCCGGTCCTGGTCGATGCCGCGCTGGTAGAGCTTCTTCAGCGACGACTTCGCGAACGTCGAACCGGAGCCGACGGCGGTGTAGCCGAACCGCTCCTCGCTACGCCCGCCGACCACGTCGTAGGACACGATGCGGCCGGACCGGTCGGGGTCGAGGATCTGGTCGTCGAAACCGACCAGCAGCGGGATCGCTGCCAGGCCCTGCATGGCGGCAGGCAGGTTGTCGCGAACCATTTTCGACAGCTTGTTGGCTTTACCGTCGAAGGTGAGCGGCACGCCTTCGATCTTCTCGTAGTACTCCAGCTCCACGGCGAACAGCCGCACCATCTCGATCGCGATGCCCGCGGTACCGGCGATACCCGCGGCCGAGAAGGTGTCGGTGATGTACACCTTCTCGGTGTCGCGGCTGGCGAGCAGGTTGCCCATGGTGGCCCTGCGGTCGCCCGCGATCAGCACGCCGCCACGGTAGGTGACCGCGACGATGGTGGTGCCGTGCGGCGCCAGATCCTTCGTCGCGGTCAGATCCGAGATCGGGAACCTGTTGGCGGGCAACAGGTCCGGAGCGTGCATGCGGAGATGTTCGGTGAACGAGGAGAGAGCCCGCCCCGCGTGGAGGCGCAAGGGGTCACCTGGGGTCACTGGCCGCCCTTCTGCACATATGCCCGCACGAAGTCTTCGGCGTTCTCTTCGAGCACGTCATCGATCTCATCGAGCAAGTCGTCGGTTTCCTCCGCCAGCTTCTCGCGGCGTTCCTGCCCTGCCGCGTCTACGCCCTCGGGGCCCTCGTCCTCGTCGCCACCCCCGGCGCGCTTGGTCTGCTCTTGTGCCATGGCAGCCGACCTCCTCTTCCTCATCACGATGATCGTGTGTGTCCCACAACCCTACCGAGCGGATCCGACAAGGTGGTCGATAGCGATCGGATTGTCGCGCAGTCGACCCCTCGATCGCGTCAGTGGGTGAGCTGCTCGACCAGCTCCGCGGCCGTGCGCGAGGCATCGAGCAGCCTGCCGACGTGCGCTTTCGTGCCCCGGCGCGGTTCCAGCGTCGGAATCCGGACCAGCGAATCACCACCGAGATCGAAGATCACCGAATCCCAACTGGCGGCGGCGATATCGGCGCCGAAGCGTCGCAGGCACTCACCGCGGAAGTAGGCGCGGGTGTCGGTGGGCGGGTTGGTCATCGCGTCGAGCACCTGCTGTTCGCTGACGAGCCGCTGCATCGACCCGCGGGCGACCAGGCGGTTGTAGAGCCCCTTGTCCAGGCGAACATCGGAGTACTGCAGGTCCATCAGGTGCAGTTTGGGCGCGGCCCAGCCCAGGCCTTCCCTGGTGCGCATGCCCTCGAGCAGTCGCAGTTTGGCCGGCCAGTCGAGCAGGTGCGCGGCGTCCATCGGATCGCGCTCGAGCAGGTCCAGGACCATCGCCCACTTGTCGATGATGTCGAGCACGCGCGGGTCTTCGTTGGCTTCGCGCTGGACGAACTTGGCCACGCGCTCGTGGTAGAGCCGTTGCAGCGCAAGGCCGGTCAGCTCGCGCCCGTCGGCCAGCGCGACGGTGGCGCGCAGCGTCGGGTCGTGGCTGATCTGGTGCACGGCGGTGACCGGACGGGCCAGCTGGAACTCCGAGAGGTCCTCGCCCGCCTCGATCATGTCGAGCACCAGCGCGGTGGTGCCGACCTTGAGGTAGGTCGACATCTCGGCGAGGTTGGCGTCACCGATGATCACGTGCAGCCGCCGGTACTTGTCGGCGTCGGCGTGTGGCTCGTCGCGGGTGTTGATGATGCCGCGCTTGAGCGTGGTCTCCAGGCCGACCTCGACCTCGATGTAGTCGGCACGCTGGGACAGCTGGAAACCGGCGTGGTCACCCGATTGCCCGATGCCGACCCGGCCCGCGCCACAGATCACCTGACGGGAGACGAAGAACGGGGTCAGTCCGGCGATGATGTGGCTGAAGGGGGTGTCGCGGCTCATCAGGTAGTTCTCGTGGGTGCCGTAGGACGCGCCCTTGCCGTCGACATTGTTCTTGTACAGCTGCAGCCGGGGCGCCCCCGGCACGCTGGAGGCGTGCCGGGCGGCCGCCTCCATCACCCGCTCGCCCGCTTTGTCCCAGATCACCGCGTCGAGCGGGTCGACGACCTCGGGGGCGGAGTACTCCGGATGGGCGTGGTCGACATAGAGCCGCGCGCCGTTGGTGAGGATCATGTTGGCCGCGCCGACCTCGTCGGCGTCGATGACCGGGGCGGGCCCGCTCATCCGGCTGAGGTCGAAACCACGCGCGTCACGCAGCGGGGATTCCACCTCGTAGTCCCAGCGGGTGCGCTTGGCTCGCGGCACTCCCGCGGCGGCGGCATAGGCGAGAACGGCCTGCGTGGAGGTGAGGATCGGGTTGGCCGTCGGCTCCGTAGGGGTCGAGATGCCGTATTCGACCTCGATTCCGATGATGCGCTGCATACCGTCGAGCCTAGGCGACGTGCTGTACCCGCACCCGCATCTCGGCCCAGCGGGGCTGCTGGAGGCCGGCAACCTCCCCCAAGAGGGGGACCCCGGAATCGTTCTCGTGAGCGATCCGCCGGGCCGCTCACGCGCCGATACTCGGTGCATGACCGATGCCGTCGCACCCCCCACCGAAGCGCCCGTCGCGCCCCGGCCCGCTCGCCTGATCGCGCTGGATGTGCTGCGCGGCATCGCGATCCTGGGCACCCTCGGCACCAATATCTGGATCTTCACCAATTCGGCGGGCATGGTCGGCTACTTGGACGAGCTCGCCGCGGCCCCCGAGAACGCCTGGATGTGGTCCGAGCGGGTGCTGCAGCAGCTCGCGCAGGGCAAGTTCCTGGGCCTGCTGACGGTGATGTTCGGGATCGGCCTGGCCATCCAGCAGGGTTCGGCCCAGCGGGCGGGTCGGCCGTGGCCCGGCAGATATCCGTACCGCGCGGGGCTGCTG
>NZ_JBHWZY010000464.1:0-5473 GCF_042727815.1 Nocardia sp. NPDC060220 | reverse complement strand
AGCTGACCGGTCTGCTCGGGTCGACCCTGCCCAACCGTGACGGCGAGCGGATGGTCAACGCCGACGGCAAGTCGACGCTGTTCGACGGTCGTTCCGGTGAGCCGTTCCCGTACCCGGTCGCGGTCGGTTACATGTACATCCTGAAGCTGCACCACCTGGTCGACGACAAGATCCACGCCCGTTCGACCGGTCCGTACTCGATGATCACGCAGCAGCCGCTGGGTGGTAAGGCGCAGTTCGGTGGTCAGCGATTCGGTGAGATGGAGTGCTGGGCCATGCAGGCCTACGGTGCGGCGTACACGCTGCAGGAACTCCTGACCATCAAGTCCGACGACGTGGTCGGCCGCGTGAAGGTCTACGAGGCCATCGTCAAGGGCGAGAACATTCCGGAGCCGGGCATCCCGGAGTCGTTCAAGGTGCTCCTCAAGGAACTCCAGTCACTGTGCCTCAACGTCGAGGTGCTGTCTTCGGACGGCGCCGCGATCGAGATGGGCGGCGGCGAAGACGAGGATCTGGAGCGCGCGGCCGCGAACCTGGGCATCAACCTGTCCAGGAACGAAGCCGCCACCATCGACGATCTGGCGAACTAGGTGGTAAGCGGTGCGGTCGCTGTGGAAGCGACCGCGCCGCGCACCGCGCTCGACAACTAGTGAACTTTTGCTCGAATTCGACCCGAACAGGGGAAAGGAAGTTACGTGCTAGACGTCAACTTCTTCGATGAACTCCGGATCGGCCTTGCCTCCGCCGATGACATCCGCCAGTGGTCTTTCGGCGAGGTGAAGAAGCCGGAGACCATCAACTACCGCACGCTCAAGCCGGAGAAGGACGGGCTCTTCTGCGAGAAGATCTTCGGTCCCACCCGGGACTGGGAGTGCTACTGCGGCAAGTACAAGCGTGTCCGCTTCAAGGGCATCATCTGTGAGCGCTGTGGCGTCGAGGTGACTCGCGCCAAGGTGCGTCGTGAGCGGATGGGCCACATCGAGCTGGCCGCTCCGGTTACTCACATTTGGTACTTCAAGGGCGTTCCGTCGCGCTTGGGCTACCTGCTCGACCTGGCGCCGAAGGATCTCGAGAAGATCATCTACTTCGCCGCCTACGTCATCGTCGGCGTCGACGAGGAGCTGCGTCACAACGAGCTCTCCACGCTCGAAGCCGAGATGGAGGTCGAGAAGAAGGCTGTCGCCGATCAGCGCGACGCCGACCTCGAGGCCCGCGCGCAGAAGCTCGAAGCCGATCTGGCCGAGCTGGAAGCCGAGGGCGCCAAGTCCGACGTGCGTCGCAAGGTCAAGGACGGCGGCGAGCGCGAAATGCGTCAGCTGCGCGACCGCTCGCAGCGTGAGCTGGACCGCCTCGACGAGATCTGGACGACCTTCACCAAGCTGTCGGTCAAGCAGCTCATCGTCGACGAGGTGCTCTACCGCGAGCTCGTCGACCGCTACGGCGAGTACTTCACCGGCGCCATGGGTGCGGAGTCCATCCAGAAGCTGATGGAGAACTTCGACATCAACGCCGAGGCCGAGAGCCTGCGCGAGACCATTCGCTCAGGCAAGGGTCAGAAGAAGCTGCGCGCGCTCAAGCGTCTGAAGGTCGTCGCGGCCTTCCAGACCAACGGCAACTCGCCCATGGGCATGGTGCTCGACGCTGTTCCGGTGATCCCGCCGGAGCTGCGCCCGATGGTCCAGCTCGACGGTGGCCGTTTCGCCACCTCCGACCTGAACGACCTGTACCGCCGCGTGATCAACCGCAACAACCGCCTCAAGCGACTGATCGATCTGGGTGCGCCCGAGATCATCGTCAACAACGAGAAGCGGATGCTGCAGGAGTCGGTCGACGCACTGTTCGACAACGGCCGTCGTGGCCGTCCGGTCACCGGACCGGGTAACCGCCCGCTGAAGTCCCTGAGCGACCTGCTCAAGGGCAAGCAGGGTCGTTTCCGTCAGAACCTGCTCGGCAAGCGCGTCGACTACTCGGGCCGTTCGGTCATCGTGGTCGGTCCGCAGCTCAAGCTGCACCAGTGTGGTCTGCCGAAGCTGATGGCGCTCGAGCTGTTCAAGCCGTTCGTCATGAAGCGTCTGGTCGACCTGAACCACGCGCAGAACATCAAGTCCGCCAAGCGGATGGTCGAGCGTCAGCGCGCACAGGTGTGGGATGTCCTCGAAGAGGTCATCGCCGAGCACCCTGTGCTGCTGAACCGCGCGCCCACCCTGCACCGCCTCGGCATCCAGGCCTTCGAGCCCCAGCTGGTCGAAGGCAAGGCCATTCAGCTGCACCCGCTCGTCTGTGAGGCGTTCAACGCCGACTTCGACGGTGACCAGATGGCCGTGCACCTTCCGCTGTCCGCGGAGGCGCAGGCCGAGGCACGCATCCTGATGCTGTCGTCGAACAACATCCTGTCCCCGGCGTCGGGTCGCCCGCTGGCGATGCCGCGTCTGGACATGGTGACGGGCCTGTTCTACCTGACCCGTCTCGACGAGAACGGTGTCGGCACCTACAAGGCCGCTGCCAAGGACGAGCCGGAGTACGGCGTGTTCTCCTCGCCCGCCGAGGCACAGATGGCCGTCGATCGTGGCGAGCTGACCGTGCGGTCCACCATCAAGGTGCGGCTGACCGAGCAGCGCCCGCCGCGGGATATCGAGAACGAGCTGTTCCCGGACGGCTGGAAGCGCGGCGAAGCGTGGCTGGCCGAGACCACGCTGGGTCGCGTGATCTTCAACGATCTGCTCCCGGCGGACTACGCGTTCATCAACGAGCCGATGCCGAAGAAGCGTCAGGCCACGATCATCAACGATCTGGCCGAGCGCTACCCGATGATCGTCGTCGCGCAGACCGTCGACAAGCTCAAGGACGCCGGCTTCTACTGGGCCACGCGTTCGGGTGTCACCGTCTCCATGTCGGACGTGCTCGTTCCGCCGGAGAAGCCCGAGATCATGGAACGCTACGAGTCGATGGCGGACCTGATCGAGAAGAAGTACCAGCGTGGCGCGCTCGATCACTCCGAGCGCAACAACGCCCTGGTCAAGATCTGGCAGGAAGCCACCGAGGAAGTGGGCGCCGCGCTGCGTACCCACTACCCGCCGGACAACCCGATCATCACGATCGTCGACTCCGGCGCCACGGGTAACTTCACCCAGACCCGTACCCTCGCGGGTATGAAGGGCCTGGTGACGAACCCGAAGGGTGAGTTCATCCCGCGCCCGATCAAGTCCTCGTTCCGTGAGGGCCTGACCGTGCTCGAGTACTTCATCAACACCCACGGTGCTCGTAAGGGTCTGGCCGACACGGCGCTTCGTACCGCCGACTCGGGTTACCTGACCCGTCGTCTGGTCGATGTGTCGCAGGACGTCATCGTCCGCGAAGAGGACTGTGGCACCGAACGCGGCATCCTGGTGCCGATCGCGGAGAAGCTGGCCGACGGCACGATCATCCGTGACGCGCACGTCGAGACCTCCACCTATGCCCGGACGCTCGCGTCCGACGCGGTGGATGCCAAGGGCAATGTCATCGTGTCGAAGGGCGCCGACCTCGGCGACCCCGCGCTCGACGCGCTGCTCGCGGCCGGTATCACCGAGGTGAAGGTCCGCTCCGTGCTGACCTGCACCACCGGCACCGGCGTCTGTGCCACCTGCTACGGCCGTTCGATGGCCACCGGCAAGCTGGTCGATATCGGCGAGGCCGTCGGCATCGTCGCGGCCCAGTCCATCGGTGAGCCCGGTACCCAGCTGACCATGCGTACCTTCCACCAGGGTGGTGTCGCGGGCGACGACATCACCGGTGGTCTGCCGCGTGTTCAGGAGCTCTTCGAGGCTCGTGTTCCCAAGGGCAAGGCGCCGATCGCGGAGGTCTCGGGCCGGGTGCGTCTCGAGGACGACGACCGCTTCTACAAGATCACGATCATCCCTGATGACGGGTCGGAGGAAGTCGTCTACGACAAGCTCTCGAAGCGTCAGCGTCTGCGGGTGTTCAAGCACGACGACGGCTCCGAGCGTCTGCTGGCCGACGGTGACCACGTGGAGGTGGGTCAGCAGCTGCTCGAGGGCGCTGCCGATCCGCACGAGGTGCTGCGCGTGATGGGTCCCCGTCAGGTGCAGGTCCACCTGGTCCACGAGGTCCAGGAGGTCTACCGCTCGCAGGGTGTGTCGATCCACGACAAGCACATCGAGGTCATCGTTCGCCAGATGCTGCGTCGTGTGACGATCATCGATTCGGGTGCGACCGAGTTCCTGCCCGGCTCGCTCACCGAGCGCGCCGAGTTCGAGAACTCGAACCGTCGCGTGGTGGCCGAAGGCCGCGAGCCGGCTTCGGGCCGTCCCGTGCTGATGGGTATCACCAAGGCGTCGCTGGCCACCGATTCGTGGCTGTCGGCGGCTTCCTTCCAGGAGACCACCCGAGTGCTGACGGACGCGGCGATCAACTGCCGCTCCGACAAGCTGATCGGCCTGAAGGAGAACGTGATCATCGGTAAGCTCATCCCGGCTGGTACCGGTATCAACCGTTACCGCAACATCCAGGTGCAGCCGACCGAAGAAGCCCGTGCCGCGGCGTACGCGGTGCCGTCCTACGACGACACCTACTACTCCCCGGACAGCTTCGGCTCCTCCACCGGCGCAGCGGTGCCGTTGGACGACTACGGCTTCAGCGACTACCGCTAAGCAGTAACCCGAACGCCCCGTTCCTTCTTGGAGCGGGGCGTTCGTCGTTTCTGTGTCGGTGTGGGGTGAGACCATCTCGGTATGCCCGAAACCGCAGAGGCCCTGTCGATCGAGGACATGGTCCGTGGCGCGATCAAGCAGGTGTGGGCGGACTGCCCGGATCTGGTCGTGGATGCCGTTCACGAGCGAACTGTGGTGGCGCACATCGCATCCGCGCTGAATCAGCGATTGTCGGTTCTGCCCGGGAAGTGGCGGGCGGATGTCGAATACGATCGTGTCACGAATTTAGAATTCTCGATGGTGCGGAAGCAGCTGCGATTGGCGCGCGCGGGGCTCGACGATGTCAGCTTCGTGGTACCGGACTTGATCGTGCACGAACCGTACAGTGGTTCGAAACGCGGCAATATCCTTGTGCTGGAGGCCAAGAAGGGGCGCGTTTCAGCGCGGGCACGCGAAGGCGATTACATCAAACTCTGTGCGTTCATCGAGCAGCTCGGATACCGGCACGCGGTCTTCCTCGAGTTCGACGGTGCGGGTGGCCGCCCCAGGGTCGAGTGGATTCGCTCGGCGTACGAGTACCCGGACCCAACCCTACGGGCGTCGGAGGAGCTCTAGTCCAGGGCCGATTCGGCGGGCCGCCGTGACGGGGCGGTGCGGGCGTGGGTGGCGTAGAGGGTCAGGCCGACGAAGGTGAGCCCGCCTACGAGATTGCCTAGGACGGTGGGGATTTCGTTCCATACGAGGTAGTCGCCGAGGGAGAAGTCGCCGCCCAGGAGCAGGCCGGAGGGGAACAGGAACATGTTGACGATGGAGTGTTCGAAGCC
>NZ_JBHWZY010000463.1:0-5480 GCF_042727815.1 Nocardia sp. NPDC060220 | reverse complement strand
GGCCTACACGGACGCAGATTCGACGCTATCGGCTCGGTGTGCCGCCACCGCGGCAGCGGTTTCGGCCATCACGAGTTCCGCGTTGATCTGCGCACCGGCCATGGCCCCGGCAGCCGCGGCAGCGCCGACCTGGGCGGACGGGTCGGTGGCATTACCCGCGATCCAGACACCGGGTACCGAGGTACGGCCGACGGGATCGGCGGGGATGTGGTCGCCCATGCCGGAGGGGTGGGGTTCGGGAACCAGGCCGAGTTCGGTGAGGAAGGTGGCGCGGGTGTTCATCCGGGGTGCCACGACCAGCGCATCCCGTGCGATGACGGTGCCGTCGGCGAGCTGGACGCCCGTCAGCCGGTCGGCGCCGAGCACCTCGACCACCTTGCCGTCGACGATCCGAATACCGCGTGCCACCAGCTTTTCCACGTCTTCGTCACTCAATGGATCGGCCGTGTGCGACAGGAAGACGATGTCGTCGCTGAGCTGACTGAACAGCAGCGCCTGGTGCACCGACATCGGGCCGCTCGCCAGGACGGCGATGCGCTGATCGCGCACTTCCCAACCGTGGCAGTAGGGGCAGTGCAAGACATCGTGACCCCAGTGTTCACGCAGCCCGGGAACGTCGGGGAGCTCGTCGGCGAGTCCGGTGGCGACGAGAACGCGCCGAGCCCGCACGGTCCGGCCGTCGTCGAGGGTCACGGAGAATTCTTCGATATCCGACTGCCGACCCGCCCCCGCCGCAGCGCCGTCACCCGGACCGACCTGCCCTGAATCACGCTTGTCCGCAACGATTCCGGGCTCGGGTGCGCGATTCGCACGCGCGACGTTCACCACCCGTCCCGCCACCACATCGCCGCCGTACCCGCGCACCTCGGCTCGCCCGAGCTCGAGCAGCTCCAGCGGCGACATCCCCTCCCGCCCGAGCAGTCCGTGCACCCCCTGAGCAGGCGCGTTGCGCGGCGCCCCCGCGTCGATCACGGCCACCGAGCGCCGCGAACGCGCCAGCATCAGCGCCGCGTTCAGCCCGGCGGCTCCACCGCCGAGCACCACCACGTCGTACGAATCATCCAGCTGTGTCATCTCGACCTCCTTCGAGCGTCCACAGTGCATTCCAACGCCGAATACTGGCAACCTTCTTTGCCGATATGGCAAAGTGGGGAGCATGGAGGACCTCGATCAAACCCTTGACTCGGTCGGACCTCGGCTGCGTAACCTGCGCAAACAGCGCCAGACCACCCTCGCCGACCTGGCCCAGGAGACCGGCATCTCGGTGAGCACCCTGTCACGTCTGGAATCCGGTGACCGCAAACCCACCCTGGAGCTGCTGCTCCCCCTGGCCAAGGCATACGGCGTCACCCTCGACGAGCTCGTCGACGCCCCGCCCACCGGCGACCCGCGCATCCACCTGCGCCCGGTCACCCGCCACGGCATGACCATGCTCCCGCTCACCAAGCGCGCGGGCGGCATCCAGGCGTTCAAGATGATCATCGCCCCCGGCGCCCGCGATCGACCCCAGACACCGCAGGTGCACGAGGGCTACGAGTGGCTGTACGTGCTCAACGGTCGCCTGCGCCTGATTCTCGGCGACAACGATCTGATTCTCACCCCCGGCGAAGCCGCGGAGTTCGACACCCATATCCCGCACTGGTTCGGCGCGGCCGACGAACAATCCGTCGAATTCATCAGCCTGTTCGGCAAGCAGGGCGAGCGCGCGCACCTGCGCGCCCGCCCCAAATCCGACTAGGGCAAGCCAGACGGGGGCGAGCGCACTCACCTGCGCGCTCGCCCCGACGGAAGACAGCGAGAATCAGCCGAGCGTGAAGCTCGCGCGTCCCGCGATGTGCTCCAATTCCTGGTGCTGGGGCAGGGATTCGTCGGTGGTCACGATCCAGGCCTCCACCCGGCCCTTGCCGGGCGCGGTCCCGAACCCGACGATCATATTGCCCGGCGCGTGCAGGATCTGACCGTTCTCCACGGGGTGCGACTGGCCGTCGCTGTAGCCGGTATCGAGATTGCGGAAGCGTACGGCCACCTGGTAGCGCTGGCAGAAGTCTCCGGTCTGGGTGATCGCCACCCGCACACCGAAGGTGCCCGATTGCGGCTGCGGCACGGTCTGGGCGTTGATGATCGCCGCGCAGTTGGCGCCGGGAGTCCGGCTGAGCGTCGGCGTGAACACCGCGATCGGATCCGACGGCAGCGCGCCGGCGGGCGCACCGAGCCCGACGAGGACGGCGCCGGCGGAAACAACCACGGCCGAGAATTTGCGAATTGTGCTGTTCGTGAGAGTCATACCCACTTCGTCGTGCCGAACAGCCGCACCGTTAGCCACCGCAATGGTCTCGATTCGGTATCCAAATATGTTGTGCCACAACAGATTCAGGGCCACTGGAACTGTGGGCACGCAGCGGCGGAGGGCAGTGCAAACCCCTCAGTTGTTCGCGACACTCCCGTCGGCGCGTTAACAGCGATCCGGAGAAATTCAGCCCTGGAGCGCGGCGATCAACGCCGGACTCAGCGCCAGCGCGGGCAGCGACTCCACCAGCAGATCGACCAGCGACTCGCGGCTGATCGGCTTGTCGATCATCCAGGTGAGGATGGTCTCCTCGACGAATGCGATCCAGCCGCGAATGGCCAAGGTGAGCCGGGCCAGATCGGGATCCTCGGGCGGCAGCGGCAGTTCGCTCACGATGAGATCGGCGATGGCGCCGCGGGTTTCGTTGACGTAGTCGGCCATGTCGGGAGTGACGCTGGCGGGCCCGCGCAGCACCGAGCGATACGACGCGGAATGCTCGGTGGCGTAGTCGACGAATCGTTCGATCGAGTCGCGCAACATGTCGAACAGTGACAACTCGCGGTTGGGCATGATCGCGACGAAGAACTCGGTACTCACATGCCGGGCGATCGCCTCGTGGAATTCCTGCTTCGAGGCGAAGTAGTGGAACAGCAAGCCCCGCGAGATGCCCGCCTGCTTGGCGATGTCGTCGACCGAGACGTCCTCGAGCGACCGGTCGACCAGCATTTCGGCGCCGAGGGTGATCAGCTGCAGCCGGCGCTCCTCGGGGCTGAGCCGCACACGCTTCGTCTCTCCCGCACTCCTGGTAGTCACACCCGCCATCCTAGCCACTACTGAACCCGGCTCAATAGCTGTTGACTCCGGCTCAATAAGACCGTATTCTGCAATACATGAGTCGTAAGGTTACAGACAACGTTGTCGAGCCCCGGGTCGCTGAAACCCGCCACGTGAAGACGATCATCGTCGGCAGCGGGTTCGCCGGCCTCGGCCTGGCCATCCGCCTGCGCCAAGAGGGTCGCGACGATTTCCTCGTGCTCGAGCGCGGCAGCGAAGTCGGCGGCACCTGGCGCGACAACACCTACCCGGGTGCCGCCTGCGACGTGCCTTCGCACCTGTACTCGTACTCGTTCGCCCCGAACCCGAACTGGACCCGCTCGTTCTCCAAGCAGGGTGAGATCCAGGCGTACATCAAGAGCGTCGCCGAGCGCTACAACGTGCTCGACCGCCATGTCTTCGACTGCGATGTGCAGAGCATCCGCTGGAACGAAGCGGCCGCGCAGTGGGAGATCAGCTCCAGCCAGGGCGAGTTCACCGCCGACACCGTGGTCTCCGCGGTCGGCGCGCTGTGTGAGCCGTCGCTACCCGACATCAAGGGCATCAACAACTTCGAGGGCGAGATCTTCCACTCCGCCCGCTGGAACCACGACGCCGACCTCACCGGCAAGCGCGTCGCGGTGATCGGCACCGGCGCCTCCTCGATCCAGATCGTGCCCGCCATCGCGAGCGAGGTCGCCACCCTCGACGTCTACCAGCGCACCGCGCCCTGGCTGCTGCCGCGCATGGACCGCCCGTACCTGCTGCCCGAGCGGCTGGCGTTCAAGCACATCCCCGCCGTCCAGCGCCTCTCGCGCGCGGCGATCTACGCGGCCCGCGAGACCCAGGTCGTCGGCCTGACCCGCTTCCCCGTGCTGATGAAGGCCTTCGAGGCCCTCTCGCGCGCCAAGCTGCAGATCGAGATCCGCGATCCCGAACTGCGCAAGAAGGTCACCCCGAACTACCGGATCGGCTGCAAGCGCATGCTGATCTCCAACGAGTACTACCCCGCGCTGGATCGCGACAATGTCGACGTGATCACCGACGGCATCGCCGAGGTGAGGGCGGGCTCGATCGTCACCAAGGACGGCACCGAGCGCGAGATCGATGCGCTCATCGTGGCCACCGGTTTCCACGTCACCGACTCCCCGACCTACAACGCGATGGTCGGACGCGACGGGCGCACGCTGGCCGAGGTGTTCGACGACATCGGCCAGCAGGCCTACAAGGGCTCGGCCATCGCGAACTTCCCCAACATGTTCTTCCTGGTCGGCCCGAATGTCGGCCTCGGCCACACCTCGATGGTGTTCATGATCGAATCGCAGATCAACTACGTCAGCGACGCGCTGGCGACGATCGACTCCCAGGGTCTGCGTACGGTCGAGGTTCGCGAAGACGTGCAGCAGGCCTACAACGCCGACCTGCAGGAAAAGTTGGGCAAGACTGTCTGGAACACTGGCGGGTGCGCCAGCTGGTACCTGGACAAGCACGGCAACAACACCACGTTGTGGCCGGACTTCACGTTCGAATTCCGTAGGCTCACACGGCATTTCGATGCCGCCGCCTACACTACGACAACCGCAGACGCCGACAGGGAAGTGGTGGCAGCACAGTGAGCAAAGATGCTTACTTCACGAACAAGGTATGCGTGATCACCGGAGCCGGCTCCGGCATCGGTCGCGCACTGGCCGAGAATCTGGCCGCGCGTGGCGCCAAACTCGCGCTGTCCGACATCGACGCCGAGGGCCTGGCCCAGACCGTCGCGTCCTGCGAGAAGCTGGGCGCGCAGGTGAAGTCCGACCGGCTCAACGTGGCCGAGCGCGAGGCGTTCCTGCTCTACGCCGATCAGGTGAAGGCGCACTTCGGCGTCGTGCACCAGATCTACAACAACGCGGGCATCGCCTACCACGGCGACGTGATCAAGACCGAGTTCAAAGACATCGAACGCATCATGGATGTGGACTTCTGGGGCGTCGTCAACGGCACCAAAGCGTTCCTGCCGATGCTGATCGAGTCCGGCGACGGCCACGTGATCAACGTGTCCAGCCTCTTCGGCCTGGTCGCCGTGCCCGGCCAGGCGGCCTACAACTCGGCCAAGTTCGCGGTGCGCGGCTTCACCGAGGCGCTGTTCCAGGAGATGAAGGTCGCCAAGGCGCCGGTCAAGGTCACCTGCGTGCACCCCGGTGGCATCAAGACCGCGGTCGCCCGCAACGCCACCTACGCCGAGGGCATGGACGGCGCCAACGCCGCCACCCTGTTCGACAAGTACCTGGCGATTCACACCCCGGAGATGGCCGCGCAGACCATCACCGAGGGCGTGCGCAAGGGGCAGGCCCGCGTGCTGATCGGCTGGGAGGCCAAGGTGCTCGACGTGAGCGTG
>NZ_JBHWZY010000462.1:0-5486 GCF_042727815.1 Nocardia sp. NPDC060220 | reverse complement strand
GTTCCATGAGCACCACCACCGTCACCGTCACCGGTATGACCTGCGGCTGCTGCGTCAACAAGGTCCGCGACAAGGTCGGCGCCCTACCCGGCGAGAGCCACATACCGTGCACGATCGGGCTGCCGAGGCCGGCCAGCTTGGCGGCGGCCTCGGAGGTGTGGATCGGGTTGTGGTCACCGGAGACCGCGGCGAAGGCGTGCATGGCGCGCGGGGCGGCCATCTGCACGTCGCGGCGACGGCGGCGCGGGGTGTCGGTGGCGGTGTCGGACACCGCACCGGCCGCACGCGGCGGATCGGTGAGCTCGCCCGCGCCGTTGCGGCCGCGGATGGCGAAGCGTTCGACGAGGCGGGCCAGCGGGGTGGCGTCGAGTCCCTGATCCAGGATCAGGCCGATGTTCACCACGACCTCGACCACGCGGCCCATGTCGGTGTCGACCACCGCCCCGCCTTCGGCGCGAACGACAAGAATGCTTGTCTCGGAGGGCAATTCGTTCAGCAGTTCGACCTGGTGATCGAGGTGGACCAGGTCGAGCATGCCCTCGATGACGCAGCCACCGACCGGGGTGCGAGCCGCGCCGAGCACCGCGAAGACCGCGGGCCAGCAGGCGCCGACGAGCACATCGGGGGCGGTGCGACCGAGGGTGCTGAGGGTGTCGGGCAGGCCGGAGCCGGTGACACCGGCGTGGTCGGCGATCAGGTCCGGCATCCACGCCAGATTGAGGTGCGCCACACCGGCTTTCACCTCGGGCAGCGACTTCCCGGCGGCAACGCCGAGCAGTGCCGACATCGCGATTTCGGCGTCGGCGTCGGTGATCACCGGCGCGCCACCGGAGTACACGCTCGCCGGCACGGTGATGCGGATCCGCACGGAGTCGCGGGCCAGCGGCACCGAAAGCTCCACGTAGCTGAATTCGCTTTCGGGCCCGGTGGTTTCGGTCAGCGTGGCGCCGGTGCTCTGATGCACCGCGCTCCCCTGCTCGACGGTCCACTCCGAGACGTCACCCAGGCGGTGCACCGGGTTGACGGTGGTGCGGCCGGCCCACTGCACATCGGGGGCGGCGAGCACGGTGTCGATCGCTCCCGCCACCACACCGGCGACGCGACGCGCGTCCACCGGCTCGGGAACGACACCGGCCCTGACCAGGCTGTACGCGGTGTCCTGTTCGAAGCGGTCGAGCAGTTCGCCGACCGGCTCGTCCACGCGGGTGATGCCGGCGACAGCGACGGTGCCGGGGATGACGCACACCTGATCGGCCGAGTAGCGCGGATCATGGGCCTGCCACAGCGAGTCCGAACGCCACCAGCGGCGCACATCGGCGTCGACGACGGGCACGAAGTTCACCGGCTTGCCCGGCGTCTTGCACAGGGAGACGAAGAACGGCACGTCGGCCGGGTGCAGCACGGTGTCCGCGACGGTCGGGTACTGCTTCTTCAGCTCGCACAACGCCTGCACGGGGTGCTCGAAGGCGTCGTCGTCGGCGAACAGGGTTTCGATCTCGCCGCTGTCGGCCGGGTTGAGCCGGGATTCGGTGCGGCGCATCATCTCCGCGAACCGGTCGCGCCAGCTGATGTCGAGCCAGTCCGAGCGGGTGGCGTCGCGGATCGCGTCACCGATATCGCTGCCGCAGTCGAACGAGATCGGCACCTCGCTCGACACAGCCAGCGAGACGTAGCGTTCCAGCCACTGCTGGTAGGTCATGGTGGCGATGTCGCCGAAGTAGGGCTTGGCGGTGGCGTCGAGCGCCGCGATGATCTCGGCGCGACGGCTCGCCACGGCCTCGGCATCGCCCGCGACCTCGTCGAGCAGGCGACCGGTGCGCGAGGCGGCGTTGTCGATCTCGTGGATGTCGGCGCCCAGCTGGCTGCGCCCGGAGGCCATTCCGCCGCTGGCGGTGCCCGCACCGACCCAATCGGGGGTGCCGGGGGTATCGACCAGCAGCTGCTTCACCGCGGGGGCGGTGGTGGCTTCCAGGGTCGCCATGGCCGCGGTGCCGACGAGCACACCGTCGAGGGGCATCAGCGGGTAGCCGTGGCCGGTGGACCAGGTGCCGGTGAGGTAGTCGGTGGCGCGTTCGGGGGTGCCGATGCCGCCGCCGACGCAGATCACCACATTGGCCTGGCTGCGCAGCTGGGCATAGGTCGCCAGCAGCAGGTCGTCGAGGTCTTCCCAGGAGTGGTGCCCGCCCGCCTTGCCGCCTTCGATGTGCATGATCACCGGGTAGTCCGGGACAGCGTCGGCGATGCGCAGCACGGCCTTGATCTGGGCGACGGTGCCCGGCTTGAACGCGACGTGGCTGATGCCGGCCTCGGACAGCTCGCCGATCAGCGCGACGGCCTCGTCGAGTTCGGGGATGCCCGCGGTGACGATCACGCCGTCGATCGGCGCACCCGCGGCCCGCGCCTTCTGCACCAGGCGCTTGCCGCCGAGCTGCAGCTTCCACAGGTAGGGGTCGAGGAACAGCGAGTTGAACTGCACCGCGCGGCCCGGATGCAGCAGCTGACGCAGCTCGCTCACCCGGTCGGCGAAGATCTGCTCGGTGACCTGTCCGCCACCGGCCAGCTCGGCCCAGTGGCCTGCGTTGGCCGCGGCCGCGACGATTTTCGCGTCGACGGTGGTCGGGGTCATGCCTGCCAGCAGGATCGGCGAGCGACCGGTGAGCTTGGTGAACGCGGTCTCGACGACGATGCGGCCGTTGGGCAGACGCACCGGCTTCGGCGCGAACGCCGACCACGGCGTCGACGCCTCGGGCGCGGCGCCCGGGGTGAGCAGGCTGCGCTGACCGGCGCGGGTGGCGGCGGCGACCACACCGACACCGGTGCCCTTGAGCGAGCCGCCGGTCACCCGCGAGAGCAGGTCGCCGGGGCCCAGGTCCAGGATCCACTGCGCGCCCGCGTCGACCACGGCGTCGACGGTGGCGACCCAGTCGATCGGGTCCACGAGCACCTGCTGGGTCAGAGCGGCGGCGAGGTCGGCGTCGATCTCGCACTGACGGGCCCAGCCCGCGACCAGTTCGACCGTCTCGGCGAGTGCCGGGTGGTGGAAGGCGACGTCGACGGCGATGTCCTCGAACACGGGCGCGAAGACCGCGCCACCGCGGGCCTTGCTCTCGCGCTCACGGGTCTGCTCGTCGTGCAGCTGCGCGCAACGCGTGCGCACTCGATCGATCTGCGCGGGCGCACCCGAGAGCACGACGCGCTTGCGCCCGTTGCGGATCGACACGACCGCGGCGACCGCGGGGTCGACTCCTTCGGCCACCTCGGCGACGATCGCCCGCAGCTGTTCGGGATCCACGTTCGACACCGCGACCATCGGCGAGCGCTCGCCCACCGGCATCAGTCCACGCCTGCGCGCGACGAGCCCGGCAGCGGCGCCGACGAGCTGGGCGATGGCCAGCAGCTCCGCGTCACGCGTGCCGCCCGCTTCGACCGCGGCGGCGGCGAACAGCCCCTGCGAGTGTCCGACGATGGCGACGGGAGCGTGCTCGACCGGGTCAAGGCCCTGCAAGCGCAATGCCCTGGTCGCGGCGAGCTGGGCCAGCAGTACGCCGGGCATGGACACAGCCACCGAGCGCAGCACCGCGTCCGAGGGCGCCGAGGACGGCTCCTCCGGCTCGTCGAGCTCGCTCTCGAGCACCCAGCCCATCGGGTCGAAACCGCCGGGGCGCACCACCAGCAACTGCGTCGCAACCGGCTCGAGTAGCACGGCCGCGTCGTTGACCAGCGCGGTCAGCTCGGGCTCCAGCGCGCTGTCGCGCCCGATCTCCTCGAGCTCGCGCAGCCACTGCGCACCCTGTCCACCGAACGCCAACGCGTATCCCGCCCCGTTGCGCAGCTGCTCCAGCAGCGCCGCGCGGACACCTCTCGCCTGGCCACGACCATTGGCGCTCGCGGTCGCTCCCATGCCGATTTCGGTGCTCTCGTTGATCGTCAAGACGCTCGACTTCCTTCTCCTGGCGTGTCGCCCACCGACGGCACGCACACGTTTCCGGCAGCCCCTCGGGCCTGTTGAGAGCCACAATCGCACAAAATCATGAGGAAAGCCTCACGTTTCCGGCCCGGTAGCGGGCTACTCCCCAGTATTTCTGTACGCCCGTACCGCAATCTTCTGAAACATGACGCAGCCTCATGTTTGAACGCGCAGGTCCGGCCTGTTACCCGAGTTCTCAAACATGAGTGCCCCTCACATTGAGAGTTACTGAATCGTTATAACCCCAGGTCGTGTTACCCACGAGTACGCCACGCCGCCCCAACGCTTCGCGAAGCCCGATTCGCCCGGTAGAGTTTGGACGGTCGTACACATCCAAGCGCGAGTGGCGAAATTGGCAGACGCGCCAGATTTAGGTTCTGGTGTCCACGGACGTAGGGGTTCAAGTCCCCTCTCGCGCACAGATTTGTGGCATACGTGCCACTTCGGACTCCAGCGTGTTCGAGTGCCCAGATCGTCTACGGCCTTGCCGTCGTGGGTGATGCGAGCCGTGTCATCGACCTCGCGGTGTGCTCACAGCTCTGGGCATGCCTGTCGGCCGGTACCGCGGAGGGAGATGACTTCCTCCATCGCGGAGTCGCCACCGAAGGCGAGCCCCGCGACGGCCTTTCTGAACTCATTGCGCTACTACGAGGCCCCTCGCTGATCGAACTACTTCCGCCGCCGGCCGGTCGTCGATCTGGATCATCGGATGGTCTCGTGGCGAGGCCGGTAGCGGATACAGGTGCCGTGACGCGGGACAACGACAACCGAGCGCCGGACGGGGCGTTCTTCGTCGGAATCGGCGGCGGTGTACCGGCCGTTGGTGAGCATGGTGTGGATGACCGTGGTGAGTTCGGTCATCGAGAAGCTGGCGCCGAGGCAGCGTTTGACGCCGCCCCCGAAAGGGATCCAGGCATAGGCATCGGGGCGCCGGTGCAGGAAACGGTCTGCCTGGAACTCGTGGGGATGGTCGTAGGTGGCGGGGTTCTTGTTGACCGCGTCGATGTAGAGCACGATCCGGGTGCCAGGGTCGAGGACGTAGTCGCCGAGCTCGTAGCGCCCGGTGGTGACTCGGCTGGTGAACGGCACCGGGGGGTGCAGTCGTAGGGTTTCGTTGATCACGGCGTGGGTGTGGGTGGTCTCACCGGTTTCGGCTTCGGCCTGAATGGTGGCGAGCACGTCGGGCCGATGCAGCAGCGCGTCGAACAGCCAGGCAAGTGTCGTGGCGGTGGTTTCGTGTCCCGCGAGCATCAGGGTGATCAGATCGTCGCGGATCTCGCTGTCGCTCAGCCCGTTTCCGTCTTCGTCGCGTGTGATGAGCATCAGCGACAGGATGTCGGTGCGGTCGGCGAGGCCGGGGTCGCGGCGACGCTGCGCGATCACCGGAGCCAGCACAGCGGTCAGTTCCCGGTTGATCCGGGCGCGGTCGGGCCACCACCGAAGCGTGCCGAAACCGCGTAGCGCATACCGCAGCGTGGTCTTCTCGGTGAGGCCTAGGTCGAGCAATTCCTCGAAGGGA
>NZ_JBHWZY010000461.1:0-5490 GCF_042727815.1 Nocardia sp. NPDC060220 | reverse complement strand
GAGCAGAAGAATGGATCCCAGACTCAGCCCGGTGAAGAGCTGACTGATCAGCACGTCCATTGCAGTGGACTCCTTGGAGATGGGGCGATGTGGGACGCGCGCACTGCGCGTCCCACATCTGTCGGGCTGTTTACTTGAGGCCCTTGGCCCATTCGTAGGACTTCAGGTACGGGTCCGGGGTGATGGCCTTGCCGGAATCCCAGACGGTGTAGATCAGGCCGTCGGGGCGGATCTCGCCGATCCGGGCGGTCTTGGTGATGTGGTGGTTGGAGCCGTCGATGGTGACGGTGCCCTCGGGGGCGTCGAAGCTCACGCCGTCGGCCGCGGCCTGAATGTCGGCCACGGCGAACGACTTCGCCTTCTCGACGGTGTTCTTCCACAGGTACACCGAGGCGTAGGCGGCTTCCATCGGGTCCGAGGTGGGCTTGTCGGCGCCGAAGGCCGCCTTGTAGTCGGCGACGAACTTCTTGTTCGCCGGGGAGTCGACTGTCTGGTAGTAGTTCCAGGCGGTGAGCTGGCCCGCGATGTTCTGCGCGCCGATGCCCGCGACCTCTTCCTCGGCGATCGATACCGAAACCACCGGCATCTCAGCGGCTTTCAGGCCCGCGTTGGTGTACTCGCGGAAGAAGGCGACGTTGGAGTCACCGTTGAGGGTGTTGAACACCGCGCCCGCCTTGGCGGCGCGCACCTTGTTGACGATGGTGGAGAAGTCGGTGGAGCCGAGCGGGGTGTAGTCCTCGCCCTTGATCTCGATCCCGTTGGCCGCGGCGTAGGCCTTGATCTCGCGGTTGGCGGTCTGCGGGAAGACGTAGTCGGAGCCGACCAGGTAGAGGGACTTGATGCCCTTCTGCTTCAGGTAGTCCAGCGCGGGAATGATCTGCTGGTTGGTGGTGGCGCCGGTGTAGAAGATGTTCTTGGAATCTTCCAGACCCTCGTACTGCACGGGGTAGTAGAGCAGCGAGTTCAGGCTCTCGAACTTGGGCTTCATGGCCTTGCGGCTCGACGAGGTCCAGCCGCCGAACACCGAAGCGACACAGTCGGAGCTGATCAGCTTCTCCGCCTTCTCGGCGAAGGTCTTGGGGTCCGAGGCGCCGTCTTCGAGGACGATCTCGATTTTCTTGCCGAGGACGCCGCCCGCCGCGTTGATCTGGTCGATCGCCAGCTTGGTCGAATTGGCCACGGTGACTTCGGAAATGGCCATCGTGCCCGACAGCGAGTGCAGCGAGCCCACCTTGATGGTGTCCTTGCTGGTGTCGACGCAGGAGGCTGCGGTCGAGCCGGTCGACGCGTCGTCGCGCGCACCACAGCCGGTGAGCAGCAGGCCGGCGACGGCCACCGCGGCAGGCACGACAAGTGCCTTGACCAAACGGGATTCAGACATGGGGCGGTTCTCCTCATCAGGTGTAACGGCGGCGCCACACGCGCCACAACGAATACCGCCGCTGTCTGCCCCGGAGACTGGATGTACACCGAGTTGTATACAGAAGCTGTATTCGTGATTCGAGACAGTAGATGGAACTTGTTGCACCCGAATGTCTCTCGGTCACGTGCCCGTTTCGTCTGTTTCGTCCGTGTGAATTGTTCGTCGGCGACAGCTGGAGAAGGGTCGCCTTGCCTACGGTTGCGTAGGGGCGCGCAGGTGCGGCACGCTTCGATTTGTACAACGTCGAGCCGCCGAGCCACACGGCAATCGGCCGTGTGCGGTCAGTCGAGGAGGGCCCAATGGGGCACTACAAGGCGAACGTGCGTGACATCGAGTTCAATCTGTTCGAGGTCCTGAACCTGGACAAGGTTCTGGACACGGGCGCCTACGGCGACCTGGACTCCGATACGGTGCGCCAGCTCCTCGACGAGGTGAAACACCTGGCCGAAGGTCCGATCGCGGACTCGTTCGCCGAGGCAGACCGGCACCCGGTGGTCTTCCACCCCGATACCCACGACATCACCGTGCCCGATCCGCTGCGCAAGACGGTGGACGTGGTGCACGAAGCGGGCTGGTACCGCCTGGCCATGCCGGCGGGTATGGACGGCACCGCCGCCCCGAACGCGCTGATGTGGGCGATCAACGAGCTCATCATCTGTGCCAATCCGGCGGCCAGCTTCTTCAACATGGGCCCGATGATGGGCTCGGTGCTCTACGAGATCGGCAACGACGAACAGAAGCGCTGGGCACAGGGCGGGTTCGAGCGCGGGTGGCAGGCGACCATGGTGCTCACCGAGCCGGATGCCGGATCCGATGTCGGCGCCGGTCGCACCAGGGCCGTGCCGCAGCCCGACGGGTCATGGCACATCGACGGGGTGAAACGGTTCATTTCCGGCGGTGACGTGGGGGATACGGCCGAGAACATCTTCCACCTGGTGCTCGCCCGGCCGGAGGGCGGCGGCCCCGGCACCAAGGGGCTTTCGCTGTTCTACGTGCCGAAGTTCCTCTTCGATCCGCAGACGCTGGAACCGGGCGACCGCAACGGTGTGTACGTGACCGGGGTCGAGCACAAGATGGGGATCAAGTCCTCGCCGACCTGCGAGGTGACCTTCGGCGGCACCGCGGTGCCCGCCAAGGGCTGGCTGGTCGGCGATGTGCACAACGGCATCGCCCAGATGTTCAAGGTGATCGAGAACGCGCGGATGACGGTCGGTGTGAAGTCGTCCGGGACGTTGTCGACCGGGTATCTGAACGCGCTCGAGTACGCCAAGACGCGGGTGCAGGGCGCGGATCTGACGCAGGTCGCCGACAAGGCGGCGCCGCGCGTCACCATCACCCATCACCCCGATGTGCGCCGGTCGCTGGCCATGCAGAAGGCCTACGCGGAGGGGTTGCGAGCGGTGTATCTGTATACCGCCGCGCATCAGAACGCGGATGTGGCGCAGCTGGTGTCCGGTGCCGATCCGGAGACCGCGCACCGCGTGAACGATCTGCTACTGCCGATCGTCAAGGGCGTGGGATCCGAGCGCGCGTACCAGTTGCTCGCCGAGTCGCTGCAGACTTTCGGCGGCTCCGGCTATCTGCAGGACTATCCGATCGAGCAGTACATCCGTGACGCCAAGATCGACTCGCTCTACGAGGGCACCACGGCGATCCAGGCCCAGGACTTCTTCTTCCGCAAGATCATTCGCGATCGTGGCGTCGCCCTATCCCACGTGAACGCGCAGATCGGCGTCTACCTGGACAATGACACCGGCCGTTTCGCCACCGAGCGCGCCCTGCTGCGCACCGCCCAGGCCGACGTCGGCGCGATGGCCGCCACCCTCACCGGCTACGCCATGGCGGGCCGGAGCGAGCCCACCGAGCTCTACAAGGTGGGCCTCGGCTCGGTTCGCTTCCTGATGGCGGTCGGCGATCTCCTCATCGCCTGGCGCCTGCTGGTCCAGGCCGACATCGCCGCCGCCGCCCTGGCCTCCGACGCCGCACCGCGGGACCGCCCCTACTACCAGGGCAAAGTCGCCGCGGCGAGTTTCTTCGCCAAGAATGTCCTCCCCGAACTCACCGCTACCAAGAACATCCTCGCCGCCATCGACAACGACATCATGGCGGTCCCGGAGGAAGCCTTCTGAGCAGCTATTTGATGAGGTAGGGCGAGACCGAGCTGCGGTGTTCGCTGATGTCGAGGGCCTTGCCCAGCGGCGGGAAGGCGCGCTGGGGGCAGTTGGAGCGCACGCACACTCGGCAGCCCGCGCCGATGGGGGTGGCGTTGGCTTCGCCGAGGTCGATGCCGTCGGCGTAGACGACGCGGCCCGCGTGGCGCAGCTCGCAGCCGAGGCCGATCGCGAAGGTCTTGCCGGGTTGGCCGTAGCGGGTGGCGCGGCGTTCCACGGTGCGCGCGATCCAGAGGTATTTGCGGCCGTCGGGCATCTGGGCGATCTGGGTCATGATCTTGCCGGGGTAGGCGAAGGTCTCGTAGACGTTCCAGAGCGGGCAGGTACCGCCGCTGGCCGAGAAGTGGAAACCCGTGGCGGACTGGCGCTTCGACATATTGCCCGCGCGGTCGACGCGTACGAAGGAGAACGGGACGCCGCGCAGGGTCGGCCGTTGCAGGGTCGACAGGCGGTGGCAGATGGTTTCGAAACTCTGCGAGAAATGCGCCGACAGGCGTTCGATGTCGTAGCGGAAATTCTCGGCTACTTCGTGAAAGTGCGTGTAGGGCAAGACCATCGCGGCCGCGAAGTAGTTCGCCAGGCCGAGCATCGCGAGTTTGTGCGAGGCATCGGAGGCGAAATTGCCCTCGTCGACCAGTTTTTCGAGGAGCGGGCCGCATTCCAGGTAGGCGAGTTCGGCGGCGAGTTTGAAGGTGCGCTGCCCACCGGACAGGTGTGGGGAGATCTCGAGCTGTTTGCTCTCGGGATCGAAATGGTGCAGCACGCCCTCGCCGAGGTCGATGCGCTCGTTGATCCGCACGCCGTGCGCACGCAGCAGGCGCACGATCTCGGTGCTCACCTCGCCACCGTGGAACCGGATGCGCGCAGTGAGATCCTCTGCGGCGGTATCCAATTCGTGGATGTAGTTCTGGCGCTGATAGAAGTAGTCGCGCACTTCCTCGTGCGGCTTGCTGATCGCGGCGCTGCCGGAACCGTCGGCGAACCGGTCCTCGGTGGCGGCGGCCAGCTGCGCGCTGGTGTTGCGGTAGCGGTTGTGCATGGCCACCAGGGCGCGCGCCATCGACGGATGGGCGGAGACCATGTCGGCGATCTGCTGAGTGTCGGCCTCGATGCCGAGCTCGGCGTCCATCACCACTTCGGACAGCTCGGCGATGAGCCGGGTGTCGTCCTGGGCGGAGAAGAAGGTGGGGTCGACGCCGAAGACCTCGTTGATGCGCGTGAGCACCGGCACGGTGAGCGGTCGCACGTCGTGTTCGATCTGGTTCAGATAGCTGGCCGAGATCTCCAGTTTCTGCGCCAGCGAGACCTGGCTCAGCCCACGTTCGGTCCGCAGCTGGCGCAGCCGCGCTCCGACATAGGTCTTGGCCATATGTCCAGTTTAGGGGCGGTTTCGCAGGCTTGCCAATGGATTCTTAACAACGGGGCTCGAGCTCTGTGTCACACCCTCGCGATACTGTCGTTGGGTGCTGTTCAGCGATGTCGTCACGGCCTCCGCGGCCGTGCGGGCGACCCGGTCGCGCAAGGCGAAAACCGCCGCGCTGGCCGAGCTCTTCGGCGCCGCGGACCCGTCCGAGATCGGGACCGTGGTGGCATGGTTGTCCGGCGAGCTGGTGCAGGGCCGGATCGGGGCCGGGTGGCGCACGGTGGCCGGGCTCGAGACCCCGCCGAGCGGCGACGCGAGCCTCACCGTCGGCGCGGTGGACGACATCTTCTCCCAGCTCACCGGCCTGAACGGCAAGGGCTCGACCAACCGGCGCCGCGAATTGCTGACCGAGCTCTTCACCGCCGCGACCGAGGAGGAACAGTCCTTCCTGGTCCGCCTGCTCACCGGCGAACTCCGGCAGGGCGCGCTCACCGCGATCGTGGTCGAGGCGCTCGCACAGTCCACCGGCATCC
>NZ_JBHWZY010000460.1:0-5494 GCF_042727815.1 Nocardia sp. NPDC060220 | reverse complement strand
CGTCCAGGCTGGCCCGCGGGTGGACAGCGGGAGGTTGTCATCGTCCCCAGCGATCACCAGACCTGGGGCGTTGATGTGCGAGAAGTCCTGGTCGCGCAGCCACGGGAGATGTTCGCGAGCGAAGGCCGTGAGTTCTGTGCCGCCGCGTCCCGCGGTGGCGAGTTGGACACTGGCCATGACGCGCCGGTCGGACAGGTCTTCCGCGATCCCGGTTTCCGGGTCGGTGACGCGCAAACCGACCAGGATTCCCGCGGTCTGCCCACCGAAGGAATGTCCCGCGGCGATGATCCGGTCGTGGTCGACTCGACCGCGCAAACCAGGCACCGATGCCGCCAATACGGAAAGTTCGTCGAGAATGCTCTTCATGTCCTGCACCCGGTGACGCCACAGTCGCGGCTTGCGCGGATCCTCGGCTGCCAAGGCGATCCGCTTCGAGTCCAAATGCGTAGCCTGAATGACCACGAATCCGTGCGAGCTCCAATAGTCGACCAGCGGCCCGTAGGCGTCGAAGTTCGAGCCGAACCCGTGTGCGAAAAGCACGATCGGTAGGTTGTCGCCGGTGACCGGGGCGGAAACCCTCACTTGGAGGTCTTCGGCACGGCCGGACCTGCGCACCCTGAGTGGTTTGACGGTGACGGTCGGCGCGGGCGCGGGGTCGGCCAGGCCGGTGACGGGGTGAATGACCATGAGTGAAATATTCTTTCGGTTCGCTGCCAGGACTTTCGTCGCGGATGGGTACCTCGACTACGCTAGAAGTTGACGTCGACGTCAGAGGCAAGCGTTTGTGGCATGGATCACGCGAAGGGCCGGAATGCGTATTGGCGAATTGGCTCGCCGGACCGGGGTTTCAGCCCGGGCCCTGCGGTACTACGAACAGCAGAACCTGCTACATGCCGAGCGCAGTTCCAGCGGTCAGCGCCATTACGCCGACACCGCCGTGGATCAGGTACTGCTGATTCAGCAGCTGTATACAGCGGGCCTGTCCAGCCGGACCATCGGCGAGCTCACGCCACATCTGATCAACGGCCGCGCCACCCCCGCCCTACTCGGCCGCCTCGAGGTGGAGCGTGATCACTTGCGCCAGAGCATCATCGAATTGGCGCGCACCGAACAACACCTGGACGCGGTAATCTCGGCAGTCTCGGCCAATGTGCGCACCGGCGCGGTATGCATTCGAGAAACCCGCGCATAAGGGTGGAACGTAGCTCGCCGATCCCGCCAGCCGTCCAGACAAGCCGATCCGAATAGGTCGCCCGTCGGTGTGGGCGGCTTGGTCAGGACCGTGTGGCTGTCCACCACATCTTTTTCTTGCCAGGAGTTTGTCCATCGGATCATCATGGCGAACAGATCGGCGGGTTGGTGCGGTGGTCGTCGAGCATGATGAGATCGCCGGTGCGGTGACGTTCTTGGCGCAGCAGGGTGTTGTTGTGGTGGAGCGCGGCGATCGTCGTGGCAACCGCGTCGAGTTGTGTTGAATGGTTGTCGAACCTTGGATATTCGCCACCATCACAGGGTTTCAGAACCGCCATCGGCCTCCTCACGCCCGGCGTAGAAGTGTTCGCGCCGCGCGCAGTTCGGGAATACCGATGACATGGGCGGCGAGCACAAACACCAGTGCGGCAGCGATGGCACCGGCCGCGGTGGCCGCAAGTTGTTCGACTGCGCCCGCGCTGATCGAGGTGCGGGTCAGCGCGACGGCACCGAGTCCTGCCAGCCCGGCGAGAACGGTGGCCGCCGCGACCCGGGCGACGGTGGTTGCGACAGTGGAGAACCCGAGCAACCCGTGTCGGCGCCGCAACAGGATATGACCGGCGACAGCGCCGGCGACGTAGGCCAACGAGCTCGCGACGCTGAGCATGACGATGACGGCTCGGTCTGCCAGCATCGTGGCGGCCAGGACGAGGATGCTGACCTTCGTGGTGACCATGACAAGGTTGAGCACGGCCGGGGTCCGAGTGTCGTTGTAGGCGTAGAACACCCGCATCTGCAGCATCACCAAAGCAAACGGCGCCAGCCCGAATGCGGAACAGGCGACTGCGGTGCCGATCAGGGTGGCGGCCTCGACATCGACACGGCCGGTGAACACCACCGTCGTGAACCCGGGGCCGAGAAGACTCATGGCCATCGTCATCGGAATCAGTGCCACCGACAGATATCGGGCACCGCGGGCGAGATCGGCCACGACCGCGGTCCGGTCGCCGAGGGCGGCCGCGCGCGAGATACGCGGCATCAGCACGGTCAGCACGGACGCGGCCAGAATGCCGTAGGGGACCTGGAACAGCAATTCGGCGTAGGTGTAGACCGATACACCGCCGTGGTCGAAGGCGATTCGCATCGTGATCGCGACGCCGATCTGGCTGATCACCGCGTAGACCAGCAGCCAGCCCATCACCGGCAGGCCGGACCGGACCGGGCGCCAGGTGTAGGGCAAAGGCCGCACCCGCCAGCTCCAGGTGAACCCGTCTCGGCGCAACGCCACTACGACCCAGACTGCCTGCCCGGCGATCCCGGCGGTGGTGCCGATACCGAGGGTCAGGATCTGCGCGGTGGTCATCGATGCCGGAGTGAGCGTGACCGGGCCGGGAAGGGCCACGAACACAGCACAGGTCGCCAGCAGGATCACATTGTTGACGACCGGCGCCCACGCTGCGGTAGCGAAGCTGTCACGGACGTTGAGTACCGCGCCCACGACGACGGCGATGCCGTAGAAGAAGATCTGCGGCAGTAGCAGATACGCTAGCCAGGTCGCCAGGCGCCGCTGCTCGGCATCGGCGACGAACCCGCGAACGATCCACGGCGCACACGCCACCGCGACGGCCGTGACCACGGCCAGGGCGATCATGGTCGCGACCATCAGGCGCTGAGTGAACTCGCGTGAACGTTTGCGGCCCCGACGACGGGCCCGGGTCAGCACTGGAATGACCGCGCTGGCCAGCACGCTGCCCAGCAGCAACTCGTAGACCATGTTCGGCAGATTGTTGGCACCGTTGTAGGCGTCCCCGACCGCCGCGGTCCCCAGCACCGCCGCCACCACGAGCGTGCGCACGAACCCGGTCACGCGACTCACCACGCCGGCAACCGCGACATAGCCACCCGACCGCACCAACCCGGAAGACCCTGAGCCCCCGTGACCACGCACGCCTTTCAACGGCACCGGCGCGACAGCACGTGGAGCGCTGTACTGCACCGGCAACGGTTGGGTAGCGAAACTGCCGTAGTCGTTCAACCTGCCCCCTCCGCTGAGAACCTCGTGATCACTCAGCCTACGGATGCTGATCCGACTTGCCCCGCCACTTCGGGACTGAGGTAGCGCCGGACGAGGAGCGGCGAGAGTCTTCCCGGCTCGACGCCGCGGGCCACCGACTCCGGGCGAGACGTGTGCTGATGCCTTCCCATGGGACAGGTACTTCAATCCTGAAGTACGAAACTGCCTCCGTATCAACATCATCGACCGGTTCCGGTTTATTCGCCTCCACGACGGTCAACCCTTCGCTCATGACCACCTCACGTAATCGGGTACCGAGTACGCCGAGCATGGATCTGACCAGCACCACCATCGTGTTGGCGACCAGCGTGTTCTTTCTGTTGGGCCTGGCCGCCTTGACCAGGTCGCCAACCGTCGCCTTCTTCTGCGCCGTCGGCCTGGGTGCGGCGATGACGACATCCTCCAAAATGCTGGGCCTCAACAGCCTCTAGCTCACCTCCTCCCCGCCGTTGAGCATGTCGCAGACCAGGAGCTGATCCGCATGTCCACCACCGCCGCCCGCCCCACCTACGAACACGCCGAGCCCTTGTTCGCGCACCTGGCACTGACCGACCCGCGCAGCCCTGAACACGATGCTCTGCGCGAGGAGATCATCGAGGTCTGCCTCCCACTCGCCGAGCACATCGCTCGCAAATACGCCGGTCGCGGTGAAGTGTTCGAGGATCTGCTCCAGACCGCGCGGCTGGGCGTGGTCATGGCAGTCGACCGCTACGACGTGACCACCGGATCACCGTTCCTGGGTTTCGCGGTCCCCACCATCATGGGCGAAGTGCGCAGACACTTCCGCGACCACATCTGGCCGTTGCATGTGCCGCGTCGCGAAAAGGAGCTACAGGGCAAAGTCAGGGTGGCGACCGACGAGTTGACCCGTCGATTCCACCGCTCCCCCACCGCGCAAGAACTCGCGACCGAACTCGATGTTCCGGTTACCGATATCGCCCGTACTCTGGTGGCGGCCAACGCATTCCAGACGCGCAGCCTCGACACCCCGGCACGTGATACCGACGGCGATCCCAGCATGACCATCGCCGACACCTTCGGCGATGAAGACCCTCGCTACCAACTGGCTGAAGACACGATCACCGTCGCGCCCTTGCTGGCACAGCTGCCGCCGGAAGACCGCCAGCTGCTGATCTGGCGGTTCTACGACACACTCACCCAAGGTGAGATCGCCGAGCGCCTCGGTGTCTCTCAGATGAGCGTGTCTCGCAAGCTCACCAGACTGCTCGGTGATCTGCGTGCGCAGACCACCGACGACCAAGTCCCGCTCGCGGTCTGAACTCCCGGCGCGCCTGCGCCGTCTTCCCGCTTCGCAGCCACCGTCAGCTGTTCCTCAGATCGACGCCCGACCGAAGGCGGAGTCATCCAAAGGGGTCCGGCCGTCGAATTCCTGGGTGAAGGGCCGGTTTCCGTAGCGCTCACAACCTGCGACGGCCCTTCCGAGGAAGGCAACGCTCGGTCGCTGGTCGGATCGATCAGCGACCGAGCGTTCCGTTGGTCGCTGCCACTGCGGTGAACGACACGGCCCCAAATATCAAGCGTCCAGCTTTCCCAGCGGATATTTTGCCCGTATGAGCCGTCCTGAAACTGCGCTATCGGCTATCCCGACCGGCCGCCGACGCCTGTCCTATCCGGTGTTCGCGCTGGTCGTGATCGCGTATCTGGCGATCATCCAGCTCGGTGGTCTGCTGATGACCGCGCTGACCGGCGAAGACGACTTCCTGTCCACGCGTGCGGTGTTCTACGGCATGATCATCCCGCTCGGTGTCGCCTTGGCATTCACCTACGGTGTCATCGCCTACCTCGGCTGGATGCGGCCGGTCCTGCACGACGATCGCCCGACCCGGCCGTGGGTGCGGGTCGTGCCGATCGTGTTCCTCGTCGCGATCGTCTTCGGTATCAACTACAGCGCGCTGGGCGACAAGGGTCTGCTGTACACCCTGATGCTGCTGATCGCGACACAGTTCGTCGGCTGGGGCGAGGAGGGCATGTTCCGCGGGATCGGTGTGGTGGTGCTGCGCGATCACGGGCTGACCGAGGGCAAAGTCGCGTTATGGTCGAGCATCGTGTTCGGCGCGGTGCATCTGACCAACGGCATCACCCACGGCGCGAGCGCGCTGCCGCAGGCGGTCATGGTCAGCCTGGCCGGCTACTTCTTCTACCTGACCCGTAGAGTGACGCGTGGCAACACGGCCAACTCGGTGCTGCACGGTTTGTTCGACTTCACCC
>NZ_JBHWZY010000459.1:0-5509 GCF_042727815.1 Nocardia sp. NPDC060220 | reverse complement strand
CGACCGGTGATCCGGCAATCGATCAGATGTGGTTCCTGCCGAATGTGTGGCCCACCGAGGTCGTGGAGCTGCGCGCGCTGCTGACCGAGTACACCGCCGCCGTGCGCACGCTGTCCGACGAACTGCTCGCCCTGTTCGCCGCGGCCCTCGCGCTGCCGGTCAACCCGTTCGCCGACCTGGCCGCACGCCCGACCTGGACCTGCAATATCAACCACTATCCGCCGATGACCGACGTCGGTGAGCCGGAGCCCGGCCAGTTCCGGATCGGTCCGCATACCGACTTCGGCACGGTGACGGTGCTCGACCGAGAACCCGGTGCGGGCGGGTTGCAGGTCTACACCGAGGCAGGCGGGTGGGCCGACGCTCCCTACGACCCGGCCGCGCTGACGGTGAACATCGGTGACCTGCTGGCCTATTGGAGCGGCGAGCGATGGCCGTCAGGTCGGCATCGGGTGCTGCCACCCCAGCCCGATGCCCCCGAGGAGGACCTGGTCTCGCTCATCTACTTCTACGAACTCGACCACGACGCGGTGGTGACTCCGCTGGCACCGCCGATCGGCCGGGTGGCGCAGGGGCCGCCGGTGGTGTCGGCCGATTTCCTCCGTATCCGGTTGGATGCCATCACTATCGGCTGACGCACCGGGCGCGCGATCATTCGAAGTACGGCTGGTTCTGCACCCAGCGGAAGTCTGTGCTGCGCAACGGGAACCGCTCGAGGTCGAGGCGGTCGAGAGTGACCGTGGCGGGCCGACCGTCCAGTTCTCCACGCAATGTCAGCGTGTCGGCCGAGGGATGCTCGACGGTGAAGGTGGCGTAGGGCACCGGGGTTCCGTCGGCGCCGCTGGGTGCGGCGACGAGCGTCATCGTGGCGGCCGCCAGGTCGGTCGTGGCCGACACCGGCACCACCGAATCGTCCATTCGCTGGTATCCCGCCGAGCCCACGTCGATCACGAGGCGTTGCCAGCGCACCGGATCGGTGGCCAGCGGCGGGATCGGGGTCGCTTCGACGCTGAACTCGCGCACCTCCCAGATGCCGTACAGCTCGGGTTTCGGTGCACCGCCGCCGTATTCGCGCCAGCTCTGCATTCCCGCGTCGATCATGCCCGCCGTGATCCACAGTCCGACCACGACCTGCGCCACCGCCGCCCACCGGTTGGCCCGCGACGAGGAGAACAGCGGTGGCTGCACGGCCGGGCCCGAATCACGCTCCAGCACGAGGAAATTCGCGAGCCTGCGCGCCTGCGGGGCGAGCAGCACCAGCCCCATCAGCAGCAGGTGCCCGGCCAGCATCTTCACCGGCACGTCGAAAGTTAGATTGAGCAGGAACACCTGCGCCATGCTGATCACGCCCAGCATGGCGCCCACCGTCGCGGTGCGTGGCCAGAACAGCAGCAGACCGGCGAGTACTTCGGCTGCGCCCAAAGCGATCTCGTAGGCGGGTGACGATCCGACCTGGGTCCACAGCATCGCCATCGGCGTCAGATCACCGACCCGGGTGAGCAATGTGGTCAGCGCGGGTTCGGGCATCTGCGTCGGGATGAGCTTGGCGAATCCGTAGAACAGCATCTGTCCGCCCACACACAGCCGCAGCGCCGTGAGAAACCAGCTCAGCAGTCGCGGATACGCGAGCCTGCGCCGGTCGAGCACCGACCACACCAGGGTGATCAGCACCGCGACCACCAGCAGCAGACCGCACTGGATCCAGATCGCGGCCTGGTCGCCGCTGCCGTTCATCGCCAGCTCGGCCGCCACCCCGAACACGTGCTCACCGATCCAGCTACTCACCGGATCGAGGGCCATGATCTGCCAGAGCATGGCCTCCTCGGGCAACCGCAGCGCGAGCACACCCAGGAAGACGAAGGTGATCTGAGCCATCCACAGACAGAAAAGGCCCAGGTACGCCACACTGAACCGGAAGGCGAGCCGGGTGATCGGATGCCACATCGGTGGCGGTGAGGGCGGGCTCGCGATGTCGTCGCGCGCACGCTCAATGGTCCCTGTGGTCACCCACGCCTCCTCATCGAGTTCGGTTGTTACCGAAGCTAATCGGAAGATACGGTGGAGCGCGTCGGGGAAAACCCCGATCTTTGCGCTGTCAACCCTGAGTCTCACTCAGCGATGCCGCCCTTACATTCCGGTCGGCCGTCCGGTACTCAGAAGTGACACACGTTACAGTTTTGCCGACAGGGGTACCCCGTAGATGTCCGAAGATCAGGATCCGGCCGCTCAGATGTCGCTCACCGTCAGCGAGCGCGATCTGGACGAGCTAGCCGGGACGCTGGCGAGCTGGCTGACCGACAAGGTCGGCGCCGACGTGACGGTCAGCAATCTGAACAAACCGTCCAGCGGCGGCATGTCGAGCACCACCATCCTGTTCGACGCCGAATGGCCGGCGGACGGGGCCGCCGAACAGGGGTCGTTCGTCATCCGGATGGCGCCGGAGGACAGCTCGTTCCCGGTGTTCGAGTCCTACGACCTGGCGATGCAGTACCAGGTGATGGCCGGTGTCGCCGCGTCCTCCGAGGTCGCCGTGCCGACGCTGCGCTGGCTCGAACTCGACGATTCGGTGTTCGGCTCGCCCTTCATCGTGATGGAGCGGGTCGAGGGCAGGGCGCCGTCGGACAATCCGCCGTACGTGTTCTTCGGCTGGCTGTTCGACGCGACGGTCGCCGAGCGCGAGCTGGTGGCGGACGCGACGGTCGAGGTGATCGCCCAGGTGCACGCCATCGACAAGGTGTCCGAGCGCTTCCCGCTGCTCGACGGTGCGGGCACCGCGCTGCGCAGGCATTTCGAGGCCCAGCGCGCCTGGTACCGGTGGGCACTGACCGACCACGGTGTCGAGGTGCCGCTGATCGAGCGGACCTTCGATTGGCTCGAGGCCAACTGGCCGGCCGATCCCGGTCCCGAAGTGCTGAACTGGGGCGACGCTCGTCCCGGCAACATCCTGTTCGACGGGTTCACCCCGGCGGCCGTGCTCGACTGGGAGATGGCGACGTTCGCGCCACGCGAACTCGACCTGGGCTGGACCATCTTCATCCACCGGTTCTTCCAGGACATCGCCACCCGCTTCGACCAGCCGGGTCTGGTGGACTTCCTGCGCCGCGACGCGGTGGTGGCGAAATACGAGGAACTGACCGGGCATTCGGTCCGGAATCTGGACTTCTACATCGTCTACGCCGCGCTGCGGCACGCGATCGTGATGGCCAGGATCAAGTGCCGGATGATCCATTTCGGCGAGGACACCGTGCCCGCCGAACTCGACGACTACGTGATGCACCGCCTCACCCTCGAGGCGTTGCTCGACGGCACCTACGAATGGGACTGACTATGCGAGCGATCATGCCCGTCCCCCTGGACGAATACCCGGTCCATCAGACCCCGCTGTCGCTGGCCAGGGTGGCCACCAGCGACCGGAACTTCTACGACCGCTATTACTTCAACGCCTTCGACCCGGCCGGCGACGCGATGCTGATCACCGGGTTCGGTGTGTACCCGAACCTCGGGGTGGTCGACGCGTTCGCGACGGTGCGCCACGGTGACGCCCAGCGCAGCGTGCGCTTCTCCGACGCGCTCACCTCGCGCGATCTGACCACCGCCGTCGGCGGCTACCGGATCGAGGTGATCGAGCCGCTCCAGAAGCTCCGAGTGGTCTGCGAGCACGACGATCTCGGGTTCGATCTGACCTGGACCGGTGCGCAGCCCGCCGTGCAGGAGCAGCCGCACCTGATCCTGTCCGGCACCAAGCCGATCATCGAGGCCTCGCGCTTCGCCCAATCGGGTTCGTGGGAGGGCACTCTCGCGGTCGACGGCATCGACTACCCGGTCGACCCGGCGGTGTGGACGGGCAGCCGCGATCGATCCTGGGGCATCCGGCCCTCCGGTGAGCCCGAACCCGCAGGCAGGCCGACCGGCATGGACGGTTTCTGGTGGCTGTACGCGCCGCTGCGGTTCCAGGATTTCTCGATCGTGGTGATCGTGCAGGAGGAGCCCGACGGCACCCGCACCCTCAACAACGCGGTGCGGATCTGGAACGACGGGCGCAAGGAACAACTGGGCTGGCCGCGCATGCACTGGACCTACGAGTCCGGCACCCGGCACCCGAAATCTGTGCGCCTGGACATGACCACCCCCGACGGGAAGCCGCTCGAGGTCGAGATCGAGTCGCGCCCCGGGATCGCCCTGCACGTCGGCTGCGGTTACGGCGCCGACCCCGACTGGACCCACGGCCGCTGGATGGGCGAGAACTGGTCGCTGTCGAGCGCCTACGACCTCACCGACCCCGCGATCAAGGGCCGTACCCCCTACGGCGTGATCGACCACATCGGCTACGCCCGCTGCGGTGATCTCGAAGGCTGGGGCCTGTTCGAACACGCCTCCATGGGCCGCCACGACCCCACGGGTTTCGCCGATTGGTCTTCCGTCGCCCCTTGACGGAACTCTCGTGCGAGAAGAAAAGGCGCCGCCGCGACAACGAGGTCGCGGCGGCTCCGATTTTTTCTGGGGTCGTATTCTTATGCGGCCGTGGCGAAGTCGGCCAGGAGCGACGGCACGGCGGCGTCGAAGCCGGCGACGTCGAGCATGCCCGCGTCGCCTGGATCGGCGATGCTGAAGTTCGTCGCCGTCATGCCGACCACCACGAGCTTGGCCCGCGGGTTCACCTCGCGGCGGTAGCGGGCCAGCGCCTGGTGCGGGTGCACCGCTCCCGCCCAGGTCTCGTTGTCGGTGTAGACCGAGAACACATCGACTTCGATGCCCTTGTCCAGCGCGTGCAGGATGGGCAGCGAGCAGTCGGTGCCGCCGAACGGCAAACCCGATATCGCCCGCACCGCGTCGTCGAGACGCTGCCGCGACGAGATCGACAGCGGGGACAGGCCGCGCGCCCCCTGCCACCCCTGACCGCTGGCGGTGAACCCGACGATCTCGTGCCGCGGCTCGGTACGTGCGGTGACCAGGGCGAGCGCGGCCGAGGCCTCGCGCGCCGAGATCGGCAGTCCTGCGATCGCACTCATCATCGAGCCCGACACGTCCAGCGCCAGCAGGTGACGCAGGCCGGTCGGCCGCACGAACTCGAAGGCCGCGTAGAACGCGGCGTCGAGGGCGTCGACGACCGGGGCCGACGGCGTCCAGGTGCCCGCGCCACGCGCCGACCGCCCCGAAGCGTAGGTGCGCAACGCGATCAGCACCGACACCGGGTGCACCCGAGCCTTGCGCAGCCTCGCCGGGTCGGCGAGCTGCGCGCAGATCGCCGCGGTGCGCGGTCCGAGCGGGTCGAGCAGGCCGAGACGGGTCAGGCGCGGCAGCTGTCGCAGCAGCGCCGTCTGCGGGATGCCGTTGTCGAGCAACGCTTCCCACACCGGCGCGGTGTTCAGTGCGGCGTCGGGCAGCATCTCCCAGCTGAGCCGGTACTCACGCACCAACTCCGGCACCCGCGCCACCGGTGCTTCCTGTGCCCGCTGGAAACCGTCGAGCAGTGCCAAGCCGTCGAGTTCCGGTGCGCGACCACAGATCC
>NZ_JBHWZY010000458.1:0-5510 GCF_042727815.1 Nocardia sp. NPDC060220 | reverse complement strand
GGTGGGTTCGTTTTTTTTAAAACGCCCCCCCGGGGGGGGGGGGGTGCCCCGCGCGCCCCCCCCCCCGCCGCACCCCGGTCCGGCGAACGCGCCGCAACACCGGCACTATTGGTGGACTGCGCACCCAGGCGTAACATTCCACTTAGGAATGTAGTTCGAAGGGAGTTGACCGTTGACCGACACCGCGACTCGACGCCGCCCACTGAACTCCACCGCGGCCTCGCTACTCGGGTTCCTGCACGAGGGCCCGAAGTCGGGCTGGGATCTCGCCACGCAGGCCCAGCAACGCATCGGCGACTTCTGGACCATCACCCAGAGCCAGGTCTATCGCGAACTGTCCACGATGGACGCCGCGGGCCTGGTGACCAAAGGCGAACGCGGCGCCAGAGAGCGCACGCCGTACCGGATCACCGATATCGGGCGCGAGGCCTTCGCCGAGTGGATCGGGCGCGATCCCGGCGCCGAGACCATCCGCGTGCCACTGCTGCTCACGCTATCCTTCGGCGAGCACCTGGATCCCGCGCATCGCGATCGGATCATCGCCGCCAACAAGAACATTCATCAAGATCGCCTCGACCGCTACCTCGACGAAGACGAGACCGCCCTGGCTCCCCACCAGCGCGCGACCCTCGAATTCGGCATCGCCTACGAGCGCGCGGTCCTGCACTGGTTCGACCAGCTGCCGACCATCTTCACGCCGCCGAACCCGCGCTGACGGAGTTCGGCCCCGCCGCCCGGTTCAGCGCACCCGGTGCGATGCGGACTCACGCAACCACTCGACCGCGTCGCCGACCTCGGCCACGGTGACGGCGCCCGCGGGCAGCGGTGGCCGGTCGATCATGATCACCGGCAGCCCCGCGGTGCGGGCAGCGAAGATCTTCGCCTCGGTCTGCTCGCCGCCACTGTTCTTCGTGACCAGCACATCGATGCGATGCCGCGACATCAGCACGAGTTCCTCGTCGAACGTGAACGGCCCACGCGCCAGCAACAGTTTGGCGCGCGGCGGCAGCGGGACTTCGGGGGCATCGATGGAGCGGATGACGAAACCGTGGCCCGTGCAGCCGACGAACGCGCCGACGCCCTGGCGGCCGATGGTCAGCAGGACCTGTTCGTCGCGCGCGGTCAGTGCCGCGGCCGCCGCGGCGAGATCGGGCACGCGGGTCCACAGGTCACCGCGCCGCTGCACCCACTCGGGGCGGCGCAGATGCAGCGCCGGGATATCCAGCTCGGCCGCGGCGGTGGCGGCGTGCGCACTCACCTGCGCGGCGAAGGGATGAGTCGCGTCCACGACAGCGTCGATCGCGTTCTCGCGTAGCCAGGTTCGGAGGCCCTCGACACCACCGAACCCACCCACGCGGACCGCACCGACCGGCAGCCGCGGATTGGCGACTCGACCAGCGAGGGAGGACACGATGTCGAGTCCACGCTCGCCGGATGCTCTGCGCGCCAACTCCCTGGCTTCACCGGTGCCACCGAGGATCAAAACTCTCAGGACAGCCCTCCGAAATCATCAGCGCCGGCATCACCATCGAACTTCGAGTACTTCATGTAACTCTCCATCGTGGAAAACGAACCGGGGGATTACCCGGAACGGCAACGACCCTACCCCCGAGCCGTGGGTTCTACACGTTCGGTCCGAAACTTTTACGGCGCGCGGACCCTGCGGGAACGGATTCACCGTGATCTGCGCGTGATCTGACCGTGATCGGTGCTAAGCGTCCACACTCCGGCGACCAGCGGGTTTTCGGACAATCCACTGAGCGACCGGCAAGTGCGGTCGCCAGGCCGTGAACCCGCCGAGCGGTTCACCCCGATAGATCTGAAATTTGCGCAGGGTTCCGCCGAACCGCGCCGACCAGTCGAGCAGCAGCGCTTCCGATTCCGCGGTGACCGCGTTGGCGACCAGGCGGCCGCCGGGGCGCAGCCGCTGCCAGCACTGCTCGAACATGCCGTGCTGGGTGAGACCGCCACCGAGAAATACGGCGTCCGGAGCCGAGATATTTTCCTCGGCTAACTCTGAGCGCACCTCACCGCGTATCGTTATTCCCGGCACCCCGAGGGCGGTGATATTGGTCGCGATTTGTTCCCGGCGAGCAGGCAGCCGCTCGAACGTGACGGCGCGGCACAGCGGATGGGTACGGCACCATTCGATGGCGATACTGCCCGACCCGCCGCCGATATCCCACAGCATTTCCCCCGGTGCGGGGGCGAGAGCGGTGACGGTGAGGGCGCGAACCTCGGCTTTGGTGAGCTGGCCGTCACCGGCGAAGGCAGCGTCGGCCAGACCGGGCAATCGGGTGTCACGACGCGTATCGGGATCGGCGCGGCAGTCGATGGCGACAATGTTGAGCGGGTCGCCGGGCGGGTGTGACCAGGTAGCCGCGGAGCCGGTGTGGCAGTGTTCGGCGGGGCCGCCGAGTTGCTCGAGAACCGTCAGCGATGAAGCGCCGAATCCCTTGTCGCACAGCATTTCCGCGATTCGGCTCGGCGTCGTCTCGTCTTCGCTGAGGACGAGAATCCGCCGACCCTCGGACAATTCGGGCACGACGGTGGGCAATGGCCGGGCAACCACACTCACCACCGGGGTTTCGGCCAGTGGCCACCCGAGCCGCGCGCACGCCAGCGACGCCGAGGAGGGCTGCGGGAACACCCGCAGCGCCGCCGGGCCGAACCGGCGCGCCAGGGTGACACCGATGCCGTAGAACATCGGATCACCGCTGGCCAGCACGCCGATGCGGCGACCGGCATTGCGCCCGAACAACTCCGGCAGGGCGGGCAGCAGCGGCGTGGGCCACGGCACCCGCTCGATATCGCCGGCCGGGAGCAGCGCCAGTTGGCGCGAGGAGCCGAACACCACGTCACAGTCCCCGATTTCCCGGCGGACGTTCTCCCCCAGACCCGCCCAACCGTCGGCCCCGATGCCGGCCACCACGATCGGGTGGCCGGTCCAGTCCGCCGCCGCGTCGCCGGACGCGGTCACCGTGGCATCCGACGCCAGACCGATTGCGGGAGCAGGCGCATCACGAAGAAGGCGATGGCAAGTCGGCCCGGCACCGCGACCCGGGTGGCGCCCTTGCCGAGACTGCGGACCACGGCGTCGGCGACCTGGTCGGGAGTAATGGCCAGGGGCGCGGGTTCCATGCCGGTGGTCATGCGCCCGATCACGAAGCCCGAACGCACCAGCAACAGCTGCACGCCCGTGCCGTGCAGGGCGTCGCCGAGGCCGCTGGCGAAGCCGTCCAGGCCCGCTTTGGCCGAACCGTAGACATAGTTCGCCCGCCGCACGCGCACGCCCGCGATCGAGCTGAAGACGACGATCTGGCCGGATCCCTGCGCACGCATCACGGTCGCCAGGGTCGTGAGGACACTGACCTGGGCGACGAAGTCGGTGTGCACGACCGCCACCGCGTGCGCCGGGTCGTGTTCGGCGCGATCCTGATCGCCGAGGACGCCGAAGGCGAGCACCGCTGTCGCGATGCCACCGTGCTCGGCGGCCAGTTTGTCCAGCAGGGGCGCGTGGGTGGCGGTCTCGTCGGCGTCGAATTCCACGGTGTGCACGGCGGTCGCACCCGCCGCGCGCACCTGCTCGACCTCGGCCGCCAACGCATCGGCACGGCGAGCGGCCAGGATCACCACCCGTCCGGGTGCCAGCCTGCGCGCCACTTCGACGCCGATCTCACTGCGCCCGCCCAGGACCAGCACCGGCCCATCGTTCTGCTGCATTCCCATAGCGCCAGTCTGTCATCCGGCCCGTCCGGCCGGTGCCGGCCTGCCTCTGTTGCGTGCACGGCGCGAACCCGCGCAGCGACGCGCCGGTCGGCCCGGCTACCGTTTCCGGCATGCCGACCGCCACCGCACAGCTGTCCCCCGCTGCCCTCGCGTTCGTCACCGAGCGGCATCTGGCCACGCTCACCACGCTGCGCGCCGACGGCACCCCGCACGTGGTCGCCGTGGGTTTCACCTGGGATCCGGAGAGCGGGATCGCTCGCGTGATCACCGACGGCGCGTCGGTGAAGGCACGCAATGCCGGACGAAGCGGCTACGCGGCGGTGAGCCAGGTCGAGGGGCCGCGCTGGCTGACCCTCGAAGGACCGGCGACGGTACTCCACGACAGCGCCGACGTCGCCGAAGCCGTGCGTCGCTACACCGAGCGCTACCGGGTGCCCCGCGAGAACCCGACACGGGTGGTCGTCGCGATCCAGGTGCGCCGGGTGTTGTCGTCTGGCACGTTGAAATAGCCTCGCGAACCCGCACAGCGCAGTGCGGGCGTGTGCCGCTACGGCAGTGCTGTACCCCGACCGCTTACAGCACCGTCAGGCCGTGCGGCCGATTGTTCATCGACTCCACACCGTCGTCTGTGACGACCACGATGTCCTCGATCCGCGCGCCCCATTCGCCGCGGAAGTAGATTCCCGGCTCGATGCTGAACGCCATGCCCGGCTCGAGCACCAGGTCGTTGCCCGCCACGATGTAGGGCTCCTCGTGCACCGACAGGCCGATGCCGTGGCCCGTGCGGTGGATGAAGGCGTCGCCGAGGCCCGCGTCGGCGAGCACGCTGCGGGCGGCGGCGTCGATGGATTCCGCGCTCACCCCCGGCCGCACCGCCGCGACCGCGGCGGCCTGGGCGGCCTCCAAGACCGCCACCTGTTCGACGATCTCCGGGCGCGGGGTGCCGAGAACATAGGTGCGGGTCGAGTCCGAGTAGTAGCCGGGTTCGACGGGGCCACCGATGTCTATGACCACCACATCGCCCTGCTCGATGACGCGATCGGAGACCTCGTGGTGCGGGTCGGCGCCGTGCGGTCCACTGCCCACGATGACGAACGCCGCCTCGGTATGGCCTTCCTCGACGATCGCGGCGGTGATATCGGCGCTCACCTCGGCCTCGGTGCGACCGGCCCGCAGGAACTCGCCCATCCGCGCGTGCACGCGGTCGATGGCCGCGCCCGCCCGGCGCAGCGCGTCGATCTCGGCCTCGTCCTTGACCATTCGCGACTCGCGCAGCACCGGCGTCGCCGAGGCGGGCAGACCGGTGGTCGATTCGGCGAGCGGGATCAGGTGCAGCGCGGGCATGGCATCGGCGACCGCGATGCGGGAACCGGCGTGCAGAATCGAGCGGACCAGCTGGTACGGATCGACGCCGTCGACCCAGTCGAGCACCTGCAGGCCGAGTTCGCCCGCCGCGGAATCGGCGAGGGAGGCCAGCTCGAGTTTCGGGATGACCACCGAGGGCGTGGATCCGTCGGCCGGGATCACCAGGCAGGTGAGCCGCTCGAAGGATTCCGCGGCCGAACCGATCAGGTACCGCAGGTCGGGGCCCGGAGTGATCAGCAGGGCGTCCAGATGCGCCGCGCGCATCAACTCGACCGCCCGCTCCAGCCGCTGACCGTAGACCTTCGCCGCGAACCTGGCATCCGTGTGCGCGCTCATAGGATCCGCGGGTCGTCGGACGCGGCGGCGATCGCGATCGGGTTGGCCAGCGCCGCGCCGCAGCCCCACAGCACGATCCC
>NZ_JBHWZY010000457.1:0-5512 GCF_042727815.1 Nocardia sp. NPDC060220 | reverse complement strand
GTGCTGGACGGAGACGTCGGCTTCGGTGCAGTGGGTGGCGATGCGGCAGATGGAGGCGCCGTTGTCCTGGGAGATCTTGATGTCTTCTTTGACGCCGACGCCGGGGAGCATGAGGAACGCGATCTTGGCGTTCTCGGCTGTTCGGGCGGCGATGGTGATGAGTTCTTGTTCGGCGGTTTTGGAGAATCCGTAGTTGAACGAGGAACCACCCAAACCGTCGCCGTGGGTGACTTCGATGACGGGGACGCCGGCGTTGTCGAGGGCGGTGACGATGTCGCGGACTTCGGTGGTGGTGAATTGGTGGCGTTTGTGGTGGGAGCCGTCACGCAGGGAGGTGTCGGTGATCCGGATGTCGAGTTCAGCAGAGAATGGCATGGTCGAGTCTCCTTACGCCCGGCTCGGCTGCGGCGGACGCAGGGCCTCGGGGGTGATGGTGTCCAGGGCTGACGAATCGGTCATGATCACACCCGCGTCGACAGGATCTGATCGGCCATGACCTCACCGACACGGGTTGCCGCGGCGGTCATGATGTCGAGGTTGCCCGCGTACGGGGGCAGGAAATCGCCCGCCCCTTCGACCTCGACGAACACCGAAACCTTCGCCAGTCCGCCCGAAACGACGGAGGGTTCGTCGAACTGGGGTTCGTTGAGCAGGCGGTAGCCGGGCACGTATTGCTGGATGTCGGCGACCATCTGGTGGATGGAGGCGGTGATCGCGTCGTGGTCGGCGTCGTCGGGGATGGCGCAGAAGATGGTGTCGCGCATGATCATCGGTGGTTCGGCGGGGTTCAGGATGATGATCGCCTTGCCGCGCTGGGCGCCGCCGATGGTTTCCACGCCACGGCTGGTGGTCTTGGTGAACTCGTCGATGTTGGCGCGGGTGCCAGGACCTGCCGAATTGGACGAGACCGACGCAACGATCTCGGCATAGGGGACAGGCACGACGCGCGAAACCGCGGCGACGATCGGGATGGTGGCCTGCCCGCCGCAGGTGATCATGTTGACGTTCGGCGCTTCCAGCAGCGAGGCCAGGTTCACCGGCGGTACCACGGCCGGACCCACCGCGGCGGGGGTGAGGTCGACGGCGCGGATGCCGAGTTCGGCATAGCGGGGTGCGGCCGCGCGGTGGACGTAGGCCGAAGTCGCCTCGAACACTATGTCGGGCTTCTCGTCCTGGGCGAGCAGCCAGTCCACACCTTCGGCGGAGGTTTCCAGGCCGAGTCCGCGCGCGCGTTCGAGCCCTTCGCTCTCGGGGTCGATGCCGATCATCCAGCGCGGCTCGATGGACTCCGAGCGCAGCAGTTTGTAGAGCAGATCGGTGCTGATGTTGCCGGATCCGACGATCGCGGCGGTGACGGAACCGTGGGACACGGTTGGCCTCCTCGAGGAATGGCGGCCCGGACGGGCCGCGGGTGGGATCGGCTCAGGTGAACGACAAGCGGACGGAGCCGAGTCCGGTGAAGTCGGCGCGGAAATCGTCGCCGGGTCGGGCGTCGATGGCGCGGGTACAGGAACCGGGGAGCACGATGTCGCCCGCTTTCAGCCGGACCCCGAAGGTCGCGACCTTGCGGGCCAGCCAGGCGACCGCGATCGACGGATCGCCGAGGACCGCGTCGCTGCGGCCTTCGGCGACGATCTCACCGTTGCGGGTGAGCACGGTATCGATCGCGGTGATATCGATATCGTCCGGGGCGACGCGTTCGCGGCCCAGGACGAACCCGGCCGAGGAAGCGTTGTCGGAGATGGTGTCGGCGAGCCTGATCTGCCAGTCGGTGATCCGTGAGTCGATCAGCTCGATCGATGGCGCGTAGGCGACGGTCGCGGCCAAGACGTCGGCTTCGGTGCAGTCCTCGCCGGGCAGGTCGGCGCCGAGGACGAACCCGACCTCGACCTCCACGCGCGGCAGCAGGAACTTGGTGGTATCGACGGGGACGTCCTCGTAGACCTCCATGTCGGCGAGCAGGTGACCGTAGTCGGGCTCGTCGACGCCCATCATCTGCTGCATCGCCTTCGACGACAGCCCCACCTTGTGCCCGACGACCTTTCCGCCGTCGTCGAGCCTGCGCCGGATATTGAGCAGCTGGACCTCGTACGCGTCCACCACATCGATGCCCGGATACCGGTCGACGATGGGGGACACGGCCACCCGATCCAGCTCCGCCCGCGCCAGTTCGGCGGCGAGCTCGGTGCGCATGCCGGTTGTCAGCATCCTGGCTCCCTCTTCTCGTCTGGTGATGCCACCCCATGCTCGTGGTCGAGGCGGCTCGCCGGGCCGGGCTCTCCCGCTGGATGGACAGGAAATTCTCCGGCCCGGCGCGGGATCGCCGCGCACGCGACGACCAGGACAACGGTCATGACCGCGATGGACACGAACACGAGATGTATTGCGGCGGACAGCGATTGCGGTGTCGGTGCACTGTCGCCGGCCAGGCGCGCGTTGACGATGGCGCCGAAGACCGCGACTCCCACCGCGCTGCCCAGCGACCGCGCGAACATGGTGGCGGAGGTGACGACCCCGCGTTCGGCCCACCGCGCGCTCGTCTGCGCCGCGATGAGCGTGGGTGTGGCCACCAAGCCCATGCCCGCGCCGACGACGAAACACGACGCGGCGACCTGCCACAGGGCCGAGTCCTCGTCGAGCAGCAGGGTGGTCGCCGCGCCGAGTGCCGCGACGGTACTGCCCAGCACCGCGCACGTGCGAAACCCGAAGCGCAGGTATACCTTTCCCGCTCTGGCCGCGGCCAACGGCCAGCCCAGGGTGAGCGCTCCGGTGACGAGCCCCGCGACCAGGGCGCTCGACCCGAGCACGCCCTGATTGAACATCGGCACATACGTCGTGAACCCGAACAGCAGCGCCCCGCCCAGCATGGCCGCGACACTGCTCGCGATCACCACCCGCCGGGTGAACACCCACAGCGGCAGAATCGGTTGCGTGGCCCGCGCTTCGACGGCGACGAACAGCGTGAGCGACAGTCCGGCGCACCCGAAGACCGCGATACCGACCGGCGATCCCCACGCCCACGCGTGACCGCCCTCGAGCAGTCCGAGCACCAGTGCCCCCGCACCGAGCGTCAACAGGACCGCCCCGGCGTAGTCGACGCTGCGCCTGCGCCGCGGTACGGACTCGTGGAAGTTGCGGATCAGCATCCAGGCGGCGAGCACGGCCAGCGGCAGGTTGACCAGGAAGATCCACCGCCACCCGAGGTAGTCGGCGCAGATACCGCCGAGCAGCGGGCCCGTCACCGAGGCCACCGCCCACACCCCGGCCAGATAGCCCTGGACCGTGGCACGTTCGGCCAACGTGTACAGATCACCCGCGATGACCATGGTGGTGGGCTGGATGGCGCCGGCGCCGATGCCCTGGACGGCGCGGAACCCGATCAGGGCGAGCATGCTGCTCGCCAGCCCGCACAGCAGCGAGCCCAGCGCGAACACCGCGATCCCGAACAACATCACCGGTTTGCGCCCGAACGTGTCGGCGAGCGCGCCGTAGATCGGCACAGTGACGGCCTGGGCGAGCAGATAGCTCGTGAACAGCCACGGAAACAGCGTGAAATCGCCCAGACTGTCGGTGATCGACAGCACCGCGGTCGCCAGGATCGTCGAATCGAGCGCGACGAGTCCGGTGGCGAGCATCAGCGAGGCCAGCACCGGCCCACGGTCCGAGCCGAAGCCGACATCGGGCCGCGCGGTATCGGTTGCCACAGAACACCTCTCGCTCAGAAGCGGATACGAACCCGGTCGGTGCGCGGGCGGGCCTGGCAGGCCAGGGTGTACCCGGCGTCGATGTCGTCCTGATCGAGGACGGCCGAGTTGGTCGTGGTGACCTCACCGTCGACGACGGTGCACGCGCACGTTCCGCACTCGCCCTCGCGGCAGGAGTACGGGACATCGAGCCCGCCGGCGAGCATGACGTCGACGAGGGTGCGCGAGCGCGGCCAGCTCAACGCGTGCACGGTCCCGTCGAGCTCTACCTCCACGCGCGCGGCATCCGCGTCGTCGACGGGGTCGAGCGGCTCGGGTTCGGCGAACGGATCACCGGACAGCGAGACGAACACCTCGGTGGTGACGCGTTCGCGCGGCCATCCGGCGCCCGAGAGTGCCTCGGTCACCGCCGACATGAACGGGCCGGGCCCGCACACGAACGCCGCGAAGGACGAATACGGCGCGGCGAAGTCGGCCAGCTGGGCCGCGGTGGGCAGGCCCTGCAGCGATTCGAGCCAGTGCGCCACAGTGATCCGGCCCGGGTACCGGGCGACGAGATCGCGCAGGGCGTCGGCGAAGATCACCGATGCCTGCTCGCGATTGGCGTAGAACAGCACCACCCGGCCGGTGCCGCAGGCCAGGGCCGAACGCAGGATCGACATCACCGGTGTGATGCCGCTGCCCGCCGCCCACAACAGCAGATCGGTGTCGAGCGAGGCCGGGGTGAAGGCGCCCTGCGGCGGCAGCACATCGAGGGTGTCGCCGACAGTGATGTTGTCGCACAACCAGTTCGAGCCGTAGCCGCCGGGTGTGCGCTTGACCGTGACCTGCGGCGGATCGCCCGTGAACGGCGAACTCGCCAGCGAATAGCAGCGCGCCACCGGTTCGGGCCGCTCGCTCGGGATCCGCAGCGTGAGGAACTGGCCCGGCCGGAAGGCGAAGCGGTCGGCGACCGCTTCGGGTACCTCGAACACCAGCGTCCGCGCGTCCGCGGTCTCTTCGATCACCGCGGATACGCGCAGCGTCACCACCCGCGAGCTCCGCGGAACGTCGACAGTCGCCCTCGTCACTGGTGTTCTCCTCGATCTCGGAACCGGTCTTGCGGAGCACCGTCGCAGGCTCGCCGGCGTTGCGGAGCCCGTGGCTCCCGGTGGCCGGGAGATCGCGGTGCACTGCCCGCTGACCGGGAAGACCAGGGCAGATGCGGTGGACGGCGACCCTAGCGTCGGGCTCGTGGACACCAGATTCTCCGGGGGCACCCGATGAACCGCATGCAGCACACCGTCGCGCTGGTGACCGGCGCGGCCGGGGGAATGGGCCGCGCCCATTGCCGTCGGCTGGCCGAGGAAGGCGCCGACATCATCGCACTCGACATCGAGGCCGCCGCGCCCGAGCTGGCCGAGACGGCACGCGAAGTCGAGGCAACGGGTCGCCAGTGCGTCACCGGCGTCGCCGACGTGCGCGATCAGGCAGCCCTGGACGTGGCGGTCGCCGACGGCGTCGCCGCGCTGGGCCGCCTGGACGTGATCGTGGCCAACGCCGGCATCTACACCGACCTCGGCCTGTCCTGGGAGCTGTCGGATCAGGCCTGGCAGCGCACCATCGACATCAACCTCACGGGTATGTGGCACACCGTGCGCGCGGCCGTCCCCGCCCTGTCCGACGGCGGCTCGGTGGTGATCGTGAGCTCCACCAACGGCATCGTCGGCGCGGCCGCCGCCGCGCACTACTCGGCGAGCAAGCACGCCGTGGTCGGGCTCGCCCGCACCTTGGCCAACGAGCTCGGCCCGCGCGGGATCCGGGTGAAC
>NZ_JBHWZY010000456.1:0-5525 GCF_042727815.1 Nocardia sp. NPDC060220 | reverse complement strand
GATCCGCACACCCTTGGCCACGGCGAGTTCGCAGGTGCGGCGCATGGTGGCCGGATCGCCTGCATGGAAACCACACGCGATGTTCGCGCTGGTCACGATGTCGAGCATGGCGGCGTCATCGCCCATCCGCCACGGGCCGAAGCCCTCGCCCAGATCACTGTTCAGGTCCAGCGGCATGTGATGCCCTCCGGTCTTCGCGGGTCACTCGCCGGGAATGTACCCCGGTATTTCGAGCATGAACGCACAGATTCATACCGTTATCACCCGGGGCGTGGTTCAGCAGGCGTACACGCGGACCTCGGTGGCCTTCACCGCGAAGTACACCCGCGCACCGATAGTGAGCTGGAGTTGGGCGACGGCCGCCGGGGTCAGATCGGCGCACAGGCCGGGAGCCCGCGGTGCGTCACCGCGGACGCGGACGATGCCGCCCCGGTCGGTGATCTCCGCGATGTCGACGGTGAAGACGTTGCGTGGGCTGCCGCCGGGCCGGGTGCGAAAGACCGACACCGCGGCCGGGGAGAACACCGCGGCCGCGCGGGCACCGGGCACGAAATCCCCGACAACACGGCCGTCGACGCCGAGGTCTTCGACCAGCACAGTCCCGAAGGCCGGGGCCTGCTCGTCGAGGGGCGTACGCGGCATCGCCGGTTCGTCGGCACCTGGCTGATCCGCTGAGTTCGGCTGATCCCAGGATTGAGCCGACGCAGGCAGCAGCGCCGACTCGACCCCGGTGCCGCGCAGGAGGTTGAGGCCGGCGACGCGGGCGGCGAAGGGGTTGCGCGGGTGCGACATCACCTCCGCGACCGGGCCGGACTCGACGACGCGGCCCGCCTCCAGAACGACGAGGCGGTCAGCGAGGGTGATGGCGTCGATGATGTCGTGGGTGACCAGGACGGCGCATCGAGGGTGGGCGCGGCCGGGTTCGTCGCGCAGGACACGACGCAGCAGGGTGCGCATGGCCGGGGCTACGTCGACGTCGAGCGCCGACATGGGTTCGTCGAGGAGCAGCAGGTCGGGGTCGACAGCGAGGGCGCGGGCCAGGGCGACGCGCTGGGCTTGGCCGCCGGAGAGGGCACCGGGGTGGCGGTCGGCGAAGGCGGTCGCGTCGACCGCGGTCAGCCAGCCTTCCGCGATTTTCCGGGCGGTGCGGGTGCTCGCGCCGCGGCTGCGCGGGCCGAACGCGACGTTGTCGCGCACGCTGAGGTGGGGGAACAGGAGCGGATCCTGGGCGAGGAGGGAGACGGCGCGTCGATGTGGCGGTAGCGCGATGCCTTCGGCGGTGTCGGTGAGGCTGCGATCGCCGAGTCGTACGTGGCCTTCGTCTGGGACGACCAGCCCGGCGATCACTTGGAGCAGACTGGATTTGCCCGCACCGTTGGGGCCGAGCACGGCAAGCACCTCGCCCGCGGCGACGTCGATCCGCACGTCGAGATCGCGGGCGGCGATCCGCGCCGATACCGACAGACCGGTCGGACGGTTCGACGCCGCAGCGGGCGAGGACGCGGATTCCTCGGTCACTTCACGCCGCCGATCGCTCGCGGAGCACCGGCGCCGCTGCGCAGCTGGGTGCCGGGGATCGGGCTGGTGCGGCGGTAGGCGAGCAGGACGATCAGGACGGCGACGACGATCAGCACCACCGACAGGGCGACGGCCGCGTCGGGATCGGCTTCCCGCTGGAGGTAGATCTCCAGCGGGAGGGTGCGGGTGCGGCCTTGGAGACTGCCCGCGAAGGTGAGGGTGGCGCCGAATTCGCCGAGGGCGCGGGCGAAGGCGAGGACCGCGCCGGAGATCAGCGCGGGGCGAAGCAGGGGCAGGGTGATCCGCCACCAGACCGTATTCGGGCCCGCACCCAGCGTCGCGGCGATCTGCTCGTAGCGGCTACCCGCCGTCCGCAACGCCCCTTCGAGGGTGAGCACCAGAAAGGGCAGTGCCACAAAGGTTTGCGCCAGCACGACCGCGGTCGTGCTGAACGCGATCTGAATCCCCGCGGCTTCCAGGTGTTCGCCGAGCAGCCCCCGTCGGCCGAAGGTGTAGAGCAGCGCGATACCGCCGACCACCGGCGGTAATACCAAGGGCAACAACACCAGAGCGCGCAACACCGGCATCCCCGGCCACCGGGCCCGGGCCAGCACCGCCGCCATCGGCACCCCGAACACCAGGCACAGCACGGTGCTCGCGGTCGCGGTGCGCAGGCTCAACCACAGTGCGTCCCTTGATGCTTCGGTACTCACGAGCTCGACGAACCGACCCCACTCCACTCCCCAGGCCAACGCGGCCAGCGGGAGCACCACTAGCGCGAACCCGATGACGGCGGGCACCGGCAACCACCGAGGCAGCCCGGTGCTCACGCGACACCGACCTCCGGCCGATCCGGAATCTTCACGACACCAGCCAACCAGCAGGACCGGGCACGGCCCGCGCAACACGCGTCGATGCCGGGTCCGCCTGCGCCGCCGATGCCGACACCGATCACGGCGCGCCGAACCCCGCCGCGGCCAAGGCTGCCCGACCGGTGGGGCCGGTGACCAGTTCGGAGAATTTCTGCGCGTTCGCGGCTTGCTTCGAATCCGCCACCACGGCAATCGGATACGTGTTCACGGCCGCCGACGCCTCGGGCACCGCCACGACGCCCACCTTCGCGCCCGCGGCGGACGCATCGGTGACGTAGACGAAGCCGGCGTCGGCCTGGCCGGAGGTCACCTTGGTGAGAACATCGGCCACGGAGGACTCCTCACTCGCCGGACGCAGCGTGGCGCCCGCGGCGTCGGCGACCTTCTTCGTCGCCCGGCCGCACGGAACCTGGGGAGCACAGACCACCAGGGTGGCGTCGGCGAGGTCGTTGATTCCGGTGATGCCCTTGGGATTTCCCGGTGCGGTGACCAAGGTGAGGACGTTGGTGGCGAAAGTGGCCGGGGCCGCGGTGATTCGGCCGCTCTGGACCGCCTTGTCCATGGTCGGCTGGTCGGCCGAGGCGAAAACATCAGCGGGAGCGCCCGCTTGGAGTTGGGCGGCCAGGTCCGACGAACCGGCGAACGAGAACTGCACATCCACACCGGGATTGGCGGTCTCGAAGTCCTTCTCCAAACCGGTGAACACGCTCTTCAGCGACGCCGCGGCGAACACGGTGAGCGTGGATTGCTCGGTATCGCCACTCCCGCAACCACTCACGGTAACCAGCACCAGCGCGGCACCGAGCGCGACCCGGCCGATCATTCGGCGGCCTTCTCGACCACCACTGTCGTGGCCTTGACGCTCGCCAGCGCGACGCTGCCCGGCTTGAGCCCCAGCTCGCGCACCGATTCGCTGCTCATCAGCGAAACCACCGTGAAAGGACCGCATTGCATCTCCACCTGTGCCATCACCGTGTCGGTCACCACGCGAGTGACCAGACCCGGAAACCGATTGCGTGCCGAGCTGGCACTACCCACCTGGGTGTGTGGCGTGCGTGCCTGGTCGACGGCGTGTTCGGCCAGCTCCCGGCCGTCCAGCACCAGGCGGCCCGCGGCGTCCTTGGTCGCCGAGAGGGCGCCCGTGTCGATCCAGCGACGCACCGTGTCGTCGCTGACACCGAGCAGATCGGCCGCTTCCTTGATTCGCAGTTTCGCCACCCGATCAGGATATGTCCGCATATTCGGATGTAACAAGAAAACAACTCCGCACCTTCGGAAACAACCGGTGGTGATATCCCATAAACGGGTCACACTTCATGGCCACCGGCGACGCGGCCAAGTACGCTCGGAGCCATCATGGCCACGTATTTCGATCCGAAGTCCTGGTCACTGGCAGGCGCTGTCGATATGGGCAAACGTCTGCTCGACCCGTCATGGATCGACCAGTGGCTCGGCTTCACCACGTCCTGGGCCGACCCCGTCGCCGACCTCGGTTCCGGCACCGTCACCGCGCTCATGCCCGATGTGCTGATGACCGTGCTCAGCGAGGGCATCCTCAGCCGTTTCGGCGGCCAGGAGATCAGTGCCACGCTGCTCGGGCACGACCTCACCGCCACCCTCGACACGTTCAAGCTGCGCAGACGCGGCGCTCACTTCCAGAGCAAGACCGTGCTGTCGAACCTGGTCTGGGACTCACATCCGTTCGACACGGTCACCGTGGTCGCGCACGGTGTGCGGCTGATTCCCGGTGTGCCGACCAAGGTCCGGGTCCAGCAACTCGACATCGAGGGCGCCATCGGCATCGGCGCGCTGGCGGACTGGGTGGACGCCCAGAACCTGGATTGGCGGGTGCGCCTCGACCAGCGCGGACAGATCGTCGCGACGCATCGCACGCGCAAGATGCGGGCGGTCGTCGACGGGCAGGTCTACGACAACCTGCTCACCCTCGACATCCGCAAAGCCAGTTGGTACGGCATCCGGCTCCCCAAACGCGTGGTGCCCGCGCCCGCGCTACTGCTCGACGACCTGCCCAACCGGGCCAGCATCTCCTACGCGCACCGGCGCGGTGACGTGGTGAAATTCCGGCTCGAACTGCCCGAGACCACCGGCTCGTTCGACCTGACCCAGATCCGCGACGCCATCATCGCGGGAACAACGCTGATCGTCTTCTGATCAGTTCTGCGTGGCCCACCATTCCCGCAGGGCGGCTTCGGCCTCGTCGCGGGTCATCGGGCCGCGGTCGAGTCGCAGATCCTTCAGGTACTTCCATGCCTTACCGACCTGCGGCCCCGGCGGCAGCCCGAGCAGTTCCATGATCGCGTTGCCGTCCAGATCCGGGCGCACCCGGGCCAGGTCCTCCTGCTCGCGCAGCGCCGCGATCCGCTCCTCCAGCTCGTCGTAGGTCGAGCGCAGGGCCGCGGCGCGGCGCTTGTTGCGGGTGGTGCAGTCGGCGCGCACGAGCTTGTGCAGGCGTTCGAGCAGGTCGTCGGCGTCGGTGACGTATCGGCGCACCGCCGAATCCGTCCACTGTCCCTTGCCGTAACCGTGGAAACGCAGGTGCAGGAACACCAGGCGCGCAACCTCTTCGGTGAACGCCTTCGGGTACTTCAGCGCTCGCATCCGCTTGCGCACCATCTTCGCGCCGACCACCTCGTGGTGGTGGAAGCTCACGCCGCCCGCGGGCTCGTTGCGTTTGGTGTCGGGCTTGCCGATGTCGTGCAGCAGTGCCGCCCAGCGCAATACCAGGTCGGCGTCGCCTTCCTCCTGGTCGATCGCCTGCTGCAGCACGGTCAGCGAATGCTGGTACACGTCCTTGTGCTGGTGGTGCTCGTCGATCTCGAGCTTCATCGCGGGCACCTCGGGCAGCACGCGCTGCGCCAGACCGGTGTCGCACATGAGGTTGATGCCGTCGATCGGGTGGTCGGCGCCGATCAGTTTGTCGAGTTCGGCGCGCACCCGCTCGGCGGTGATCCGGTCGATCTGATCGGCCATCTCGATGATCGCCGCACGCACCCGCGGCGCGACCTCGAAACCCAGCTGGGCGACGAAGCGCGCGGCCCGCAGCATCCGCAGCGGATCGTCGTCGAACGAATCCTGTGGCGCCGCAGGAGTATCCAGCACGCCTTCGAGCAGCGC
>NZ_JBHWZY010000455.1:0-5526 GCF_042727815.1 Nocardia sp. NPDC060220 | reverse complement strand
CCCTCGCACTCTGGTACGGCTGGCCGACCCTGTCGCTGCAGGAGATCTGCGACGAGATGATCAAGGTCCGCTACGACGACGACGCCTTGGAATGCCAGTATCCCGCCGATTTCAACGCACCGCCGCTCGGCGGGCAGCCCGAGGCGGCCGGGCAGACCACCGCACGTGACGAATGGGGCGTCCAGCCCAAACCCGGTTGGGACCACATCGGATTCCGGGAGCTCGTCCATCGCCACAACGAGCGGATCGCTCGAGAAGGCGGGGGCCGATAGTGCGCGATTCGGTACTCACTGCCCGAGCCGTCGGATCGGCGGTGGGGCAGGCGGTGCGGGTCGCGGTGGACCGCGCGGTGCCGGGAGGCGCCGCGCGCGTGCCGCTACGCGTGGAAGATGTCACCGAGGCCTGGCTCGCCGAGGTCTTCGAGGTGGCACCGGAACGGATCCATCGGATACGTGTCGTGGAATCCCACTCCGGGACCGCGGCGCGGGCGCGCATCGAGGTGACCTCGGACGCCGATATTCCCGAGTTCCTGTTCCTGAAGCTGCCGTCGCGCAACTACTTACAGCACGTCCTGATGAACCTGTTCAGCCTCGGGTCGCGCGAGGTCACCGCTTATCGCGTACTGGGCGACACGCCGCCGATCCGGGTGCCGCGCTGCTACGCGACCCGCTCCGACCGGGTGCGTGGTCGCGATGTTCTGGTCTTGGAGGATCTGTCGCCGACCGCGCGTTTTCGTACGGTTGTCGATCCGCTCGGCCGCGACGAAGCGGAGGCTGTCGTCGACGCCATGGCGGATCTGCATGCCGCCTTCTGGCGCGACCCCGCGGACGCGGCGGCGGGCACTTCGTCGGGCCCACGGTCGGAAGTGGAAACCCAGCTCGGGCTCCTGATCCGGCGCCGTCTGCTCGGTGAGCTCACCGGGCCCGCCGCGGACCTGGTCCCGGCGACGATCCGGGAGCAGATCCGGATCTTCTACGAGCGGGGCAGGGAGATCGACGCCTTCTGGGCGCGTCAACCGCAGACCTTGATTCACGGTGACCCGCACCTGGGCAACCTGTTCTTCGAGGACGCGGGACCGGGCTTCCTGGACTGGCAGATCTCGACAACGGGTTGTGGCATACGCGATGTCGCCTACTTCGCCAACGCGTCGGTGGAACCCGAGTTGCTGCGCGAGATCGAACGCGGACTCGTCGAGCGCTATGCCGCCCGGCTCGCCGCCGCCGGCATCGCGGTGGATCCTGAGCGGCTGTGGACGCTGTACCAGGTCGGCATCACCGAGTTGCTGCTCGCCATCGTCTGCACCGCGGAGGCGGGCGAACGAATGCAGTCGAGCGCGGTGACCCGGTGCGGCGTCGCGCGGGCCGTCGCGGGCGTCGAGGCGCACAACAGCCTGGTACTGCTCGCCGCATTGCTCGATGGCAGGCGCGTCTGAGGTCGGGCGCGCCGGAAGGCTGCTGCCGCCGAATCCGATTCGGCGGCAGCGCAAGTCGTTGGGTCAGTGGGTTGTCGTGGTAGCGGCGCTCGGTTCGGGGTTGGCGATGGGCAGTCCGAGGAAGCGGCGGGCGTTGTCGCCCATGAAGTCGTAGGTGCGCTGGACGTCCATGCCTTCCGCGTATTTCCAGAAGCCCTTCGGCTCGGCCAGACCCTCCGGATGCGGGTAGTCCGAGCCGAAGAGGACTTTGTCCCAGCCGACGGTGTCGACGACGTCGGCCACGCACCCTTCCCAGAACGGGCTGACCCAGATATTGCGGCGGAACACCTCGTGCGGGTGCTCGGGGAAGTTCTGCGGCATCTTCTTGTACAGGTCTTCGAAGTCGTGGAACAGCGGGTAGATCCACGAACTGCCGTTCTCGACGCTGGCGACACGCAGCTTCGGGAAGCGGGTCAGGGTGCCGTGGCAGATCAGACTCGTGATCATGTCGGAGATCTCGCGGTGGCCCAGCGCCATCCAGCGGAAGGGGCTCTGCGCCATGAAGTTCGCGGTGTGCGGCGGTTCCCAGGAGGCGATGTAGCTGTCCAGCGGGGGGTAGCTGGCGTGCAGCACGATCGGCAGGCCGGCGGCCTCGACATCGCGCCAGAACGGATCGAATTCCGGCAATGCGGGTGAACGCCAGCCGTGCAGGCCGTTCACCGGGCCCGGCTTGATCAGGGCGACCTTCGCGCCGTTGTCGAGGATGTACTCCAGTTCGCGCTGGGCCGCGTCCACCTCGGACAGATTGATGATCGGGGTCGAGTAGATCCGGTCGGCGTAGTTGTAGGACCAGTGCTCGGCCATCCACTGGTTGAGCGCGTGGATGATCGCCAGGGTGAGCTGTGGATCGTCGGCCGCCGAATGCTCGACCAGACTGGCCAGCGTCGGATAGTTGAGGGCCTCGACGACTCCTTGGCGGTCGAGCTCGGTGATCCGGTCCACCGGATTGCGGGTGGCCGCGGGTGCCTCGATCGCGGGTCCCTGCATCTCTCGCAGCGTGAGCCCGTCGGAGTTCTCGCCCGCGAAGAACTTCTCGTGCGCGCCGGGCGCGGCGACCCGCTCGAAGGTCGGGTTGGGGATGAAGTCGGTGACCTTGTTGTTGATCACGATCCGGGTCTGCCGACCGATCTGCGCGAACTGCACCGCACGCGCGTACTGCTCCGGCAGATACTTCGTCAGCGAGTCCGGGGTCTCGTACATGTGCTGGTCGGCGTCGAAGATCGGCGCATCGCGGAATTGCTCCTCGGTCCGGCTCGCGGTCGGGTCGGCGGTGTTCGTCATCTGGTTCCCTTCCATCACTGCAGTCTTAGCTACTGTAATGCATACAGTATAAGTTGTGGTTCACCTGGCCGGGACGGCGTCGACATGGAACCTGAGCAGGGCCTCCTGGGCGAACGAGGCGACCAACGTGCCGTCCGCCGTGAAGACGTCCCCGCGTCCGAAGCAGCGCCCGTGTGCGATCGTCGCGCCGTAGTGGCGCAGGAGTAGCCAGTCGTCGGTGGCGAACGGCCGGTGGAACCAGACCGTGTGCGAGGTCGTCGCCGAGGTGAACGCGGTGCCGTTTCCGCGTTGGTCGATACCGTCGAACGGGCGCAGCGCGGTGCCGATCACGTTCAGGTCGGTGGAATAGGCCAGCAGCGCCGCGGCCGAGCCTTCGTCGTCGAGGGTGGGCATCCGCATCCACAGGTCGTAGTCGGTCCGTCCACAGCCGGGGGCGTCGAGATCGGTGACCGACCTGGTGTCCCAGGGGAGTAGGTCGAATCGGACACGGTTCTCGGGGCCCGGCAGTGAGGCGGTGGGGCGAAGGGGCTGGTAGGACGGGCCCGCTTCGGCGGCGTGGAGCGAGACGGCGCACGTGGCGATCGGGCGGCGGCCCTGCGTTGCGGTCACCGTCAGCGCACCGAACGAGCGGCCGTCGTGCAGTAGATCGGCGAGGTAGTGAACGGGGGTGTCGGAGGTGCCCTCCCGGAGGAACGACGCATGGAGGGATTTGACCGCTTTGCTCGGGTTCGCCGCGTTCGCCGTGCGCACGAACTGGCCGAGCAACTGCCCGCCGAAAAGGCGCCGGTGGGGCAGGTGCTGGTTCGGCCCCTCGAAGGTGTGTGGCGGACCGGTCGGGCTCGATCCCGCGCCATCGGTGGGCGGTGTGGGTATCGAGCGAAGTTCGAGGCAGGCCGCGAGGTCGTTCCAAATGTCTTCCACGGGAAGATTGTAAGTCATACGGTAATAGTTACAGTATATCCCTGATCTGCACTCGGGATCGAATTCTCTCACCTATGGTTGTGGCAACAGTATGAGTGTCAGGTTCTCGCGGATGCCGAGGTGATGGTCGATGACGAACTACAAGGATTTTCGGCGCAGGTCGCCCACGATCGGCGACCGGCGATCGTCGGCGTCACCCGCCGCCGACGAGCACGACGCGCCGATCCCCGGCGAGGTGGTTCGGACCATGAGCCACGACCTGCTCGACTATTTCGCGAAATGCCCACGGTGCGGTTACGCGGCGCAGGCATCGGAAACGGTTCGGGCCTTCTCGAGCGGGTTGGTCGAGCGCAGGCTGTATCGCACGTGCGGGTTACCTTGTGGTTGGCACGATTCGGCGACGCAGGTCGCCGATACGGTTCCGGCGGTTGCGCTCCCCGCTCCGTAGCCGACGATCACGGCGCTCACGCGAACAGTGCACGATCGACGGCATCGGCCGACGGCTCGCGTAGTACCTGTTCCAGCGGCGCTCGCAGCACGACGAGATCCGCGGGTGCCCCCCGCCGAATCCGGCGCGGGCGCCCACCCGGGTCGTCGACGGGGGTGAGGTATCCCGCGAGTGCCTGTGCGGGCGTGAGGCATTCGTCCGCGTTTAGGGTCGTGCCGGTTTCGGTGGAACGGCGACTGGCCGCGGCGATCACTGCCCACGGGTCGAGTGGGCCATAGGGCGAATCGCTGGACATGGCGAGGGGGACACCCTGCGCGAGCAGGCTTCGGCAGCGATACAGATCGTCGAGGTCGTCGGGTTCGACGTGGTCGAGGTAGTAGTCGCCGCGCTGGGACAGAAAACCCGGTTGGGTGATCACCCGCAGGCGGTGGCGGCGCAGATCGGCGATGCTGTCGGCGGGAACCAGCGCCGCGTGCTCGACGCGGTCGCCCGGGAAATCTCCTGCCACATCCAGGGCGGCGAGCAGCAGGAACAGCGCTGCACGGCTGACGCAGTGGACGGCCACGGCCCGCCCGCCGCGGTGGGCGGTGCGAATCCGATCCACCAGCGCGTCGAACTGTGGGAGTCCGGAGTCGGCGATGACGATCTTGTACGGTCCTACGCTGACCCGTTCGGGCAGTGGCGTGACGCTGTGCGCGGGCTCGCCGCGCAGGGGGACCCCGAGCAGGTGCAACCGCTGCGGCAGGTCGCCCTCGGTCACAGCGGTGACCAGTGCGGCTGCCGAGCGGGCCGACAGATCGGGGGTCGCGTCGGTGACACCGGTGATGCCGTAGCCGGTGAGGATCGCGCCGAGCGAACCGAGGTGCGGCGGCGTCGCGGGTGGCAGCCGGGTGCGTAACCAGTTGTCCGCGCGCCAGATCCGGCCCGTCGGGACACCATCGGCAGTGCATTCGACGCCGGGATGCGCCGCGTCGGTGATCTGCGCTGCGACGAGCGCGGCGGTGTTGAGGATCCACATCGCGCCACTGCGGTGCTGTACTCGCACCGGTCGGCTGCCGTGCAGGGCGTCGAGGGCGAGCGCGTCGAGATCGCCCGCGACGGTGTCGACATAGCCGACGCCGCGAACCCAGCCGTGCTCGTCGGCCGATGCCTCGGCCAGGGCAGTGCCCAGCGCGCGGCGGTTCGGGACGGCCGGTGGGCCGCAGTGCACCGATGCCGCGTCGGCGGCCGTGGCGTGTAAGTGCAGGTGATGATCGTGGAGACCGGGAATGACGGCACCACCGCGCGCGTCGATCACCTCCGTCGCCCCGTCCGTGGACAGCGACCGTCCGATATCGTCGATCCGGCCGTCCCTGATCCGGAGATCGAGTCCGGGGATGCCGTCGATCTCCGCGTCGAGCACGAT
>NZ_JBHWZY010000454.1:0-5527 GCF_042727815.1 Nocardia sp. NPDC060220 | reverse complement strand
CCCGTCGACCAGACGGGGCCTTTCTTGCTGCTATGCGGCGGTCGGCTACCGGCCGCCTGCGTCCTGATACGCCTTCACCGCGGCGTCCAGCTCTTCCAGCGCCTTACCGAAATCGGTGAAGTTGCCCGTCCGCATCGCCGTGCGCACCGCCTCGATCTTGCGGCTCAGCTCGGCGGCCGCGGCCTCCTGCGTCGATCCAGCGGGCGGCGTCGTCCCCGGCTGCGGCGTGGTGCCGTTACCGGGCGGAGTGACCGCGCCCTGGTCGACCGGCGGGATCGCCCCCGGTTTCGGCTTCACCGACGGATCGCCACCGAACGGCGTCGCCAGCGAACCCGCACCCGGCATCACCTGGTTCAGCGCCTCGGCCAGCGTCGGCGCGTAGCCCACCTTCACGCTGCCCGCCGCGTCGCGATAGCTCACCAGCACGCGAAGCAGCTGCGGGAAGGTCGACGAACCGGTGTTGCGCTCGTTGTAGAACGGCTCCACGTAGAGGATGCCGCCGTCGGCCACCGGCAGCGTGAGCAAGTTGCCGTAGCGGATCTTGTTCGAGTTCGACAGCAGGGTTTTCTCTCGGGAGACCGCGTCGGCGGTGGTCATCGAGTTCTGTGTCTGCTGCGGGCCCTGCGTCTGCGTTTCCACCGGCAGCTGCAACACGGTGAACTTGCCGTACCCGTCGGGGTCCGACCGCACCGAGATGTAGGCCGAGAGGAACTGCCGGTTGTAGCCGACCATCGCCGAGGTCAGGTTGAACACCGGCTTGTTGGTCTTCGGGTCACCCAGCAACACGTAATACGGGGGCTGGTTGAACGTGCCGCCCTCGATGGTCGGATCACTGGGCACCGACCAGAACGCGTTGTTGGTGAAGAACTCACGCGGGTTGTCCACGTGGTACTTCGTGAGCATGTCGCGCTGGACCTTGAACAGGTCCTCCGGGTAGCGGAAGTGCGCGCGCAGCTCGGGCGAGATCTCGCTCTGCGGCTTCACCGCATCGGGGAACACGCCGCGCCAGGCCTTGAGCACCGGGTCGGTGGTGTCGGTCTCGTACAGGGTGACGGTGCCGTCGTACGCGTCGACGGTGGCCTTCACCGAGTTACGGATGTAGCTGACCTCCTTGCGCGGGATGACCCGCCCGGTCTTCTTGTCGATGCTGTCCTCGACCGCGCCGTCGAGCGACGTCGGCTGGGCGTAGGGGTACTTGTCCAGCGTGGTGTAGGCATCGACGATCCAGACCACACGCTCGCCGACGACCGCGGGGTAGGCGTTGCCGTCGGTGGTCAACCACGGCGCGACCTTCTGTACCCGGTCGCGCGGACCGCGGTTGAACAGGATCTTGGAGTCCTCGCTGATCGCCGAGGAGAACAAGATGTTGCGCTCGGCGTACTTGGCCGCGAAGGCCAACCGGTTGAACCAGTTCCCGATCGGCACGCCACCGCTGCCGTCGTAGGTGAACTGCGCCTGATCGGAGTCGTACTCCCGCGGCGCCTGGCCCTCCGCGGTGCCGACGATGGCGTAGTCGGGATCGGTCTGGGCGATCAGCTCGCCGTAGTAGATCCGCGGCTGCTCGACCTTGATCTGCTGGTCTTCGACCTTGGTGAACAGGTCGCTCACCATGAACAGCGGATAGCCCGAATCACTGCCGCCCGTGGCACTCTGGGCCTCGGACTGCGGCTTGTTGACCCGGTTGGCGGGCGCGGCGACGAAGCCGTTGCCGTGGGTGTAGACGGTGTGCTGGTTGATCCAGTCCTTCTGGTTGCCCGACAGCGCGGCCGGATGCAGCTCACGCGCGGCCACGATGTAGTCCTGGACGTCGCCGTTGAGGCTGTAGCGGTCGATGTCGAGCGACTCGGGGAAGCCGTAGAAGTTCTTGCGCTGCTGGAGCTGGGTGAAGGTCGGCGAGAGGATATTCGGGTCGAGCAGTCGGGCGTTGCCGATGGTGGCCGCGTCGGCAGGCACCTCGAGCGGGCTCTTCCTGCTCTCGCCCTGGTAGTTCTGATACTCGACCTTGTCGTCGGTGATCCCGTACGCCTCGCGAGTCGCCTGGATATTGCGCTCGATATACGGACTTTCCTTCTCCGCGGCGTTGGGGCGCACCGAGAACTGCTCGACCACCATCGGCCACACCGCACCGACCAGGATCGACGACAGCACCAGCAGCGCGGCCGCCATCGCGGGAACCCGCAGATCGCGCAGCACGATCCCGGCGAAGAACGCCATCGCGCAGATCACCGCGATCGACAGCAGGATCAGCTTGGCGGGCAGCACCGCGTTGATATCGGTGAACGACGGACCGCCGAACGTCGGCTCCTTACGCGTACTCGACAACAGGTCGTACCGGTCGAACCAGTACGCCACCGCCTTGAGCAGCACGAAGATTCCCGCGATCACCGCGAGCTGCACGCGCGCTGCCCTGGTGAGGGTGCCTTCACGCCCGGCCAGCCGCAAGCCGCCGAACACATAGTGGGTCACCAGGTTCGCGAAGAACGCGATCACCACGGCGACGAACAGCCAGTTCAGCACCATCCGGTAGAACGGCAGATCGAAGGTGTAGAAGCCGATGTCGAGATGGAACTGCGGGTCCTGCTGACCGAACTCGCCACCGTGCAGGAACAGCTGCACCGTCGCCCAGTTCGACTGCGCGACCAAACCCGACAGTACGCCGAGCAGCACCGGGATACCGACGCCGAACAGCCGCAGCTTGCTCATCACGGTCGTGCGGTAGCGCGCGATCGGATCGTTGGGCCCCGCGACCGGCACGAAGACCGGACGTGACCGATAGGCCAGCAGCAGCGCCGCCCAGACCACCAGGCCGACGAGCAACGCGACGACCACGAACAGCATCAGCCTCGTGCGCAACACGCCGAGATACACACTGCGATAACCGACCTCACCGAACCACAACCAATTGGTATAGGCATCGGTGAAGCGGGGCCCGAGCAGCAGCAGCGCCGCGAGGACGACTGCTGTCACCAGCAGCACACGGCTGCGTCGGGACAACGAAGGTAAGCCGGTGGGGGGCCGCATGCCCACGGTGCCACTCTCCATGCTCCGGCGGTTCCACACCGTGATCGGCGCAGTCACCGCAGTCCGAATATTGCGGGAGATCCGTTGCCGGACCGTTTGCGCCCACTCTACGGAAATCGGACACCGTGCAAGCGTCTGGGCCGAAAATGATTGGATGTGCGGGTGACCGAAGACGAGCACGCCGAAGTTCTCCTCGCCCGCTGTGTGCGCGAGGTCGTCGAGTTCGCCGACGCCGAGGGCTGGGGAAACCCGCCGCAGATGTTCGCGTTGGTGCCGACCGCCGACCTGGCCGCGGCCGAACCGGACCTGCAAGACCAGCTCGACGACGGCAGCGAGCTGACCCCCGTGGCCCAGGAAGCCTTCCCCGACGACATCACCGGCGGGTCGATGGCGCTGGACGAGTTCCTGGCCACCACCACCTGGCCGCCCGCGGTCGAAGGCTGCGTGCTGGTGCAGGAGATCGTGGTGCTGCCGCCCGACGCCGAGAGCGATCTCGACGAAGCGCTGGTTCCGCTACTCGCCGATGACGAGGCCGCCGACGCGGCCGGGCGCGCCGCCGCGCACGCGCACCCGGGTCGGCGCGACGCCCGGCTCATCGCGGGGGTACTGCGCCAGGGCGCCACCCTGTGCCTGCTGCAGATCCGTCCCGAGGACGACGACGGCTTCGGCGACCTCGACCTGCGCACCTACCCCAACCTGGCACCGGGCCTGGTCGAGGCCCTGCATCACACGCTGGAGTGACTACTTGCAGCCGATCGGCTCGCGACCCGCGTTGATCTCGGCCAGTCCGGCGATCGCGCTGTCGAGGGTGTCGACCTTCACCAAGCGCAGGCCCTCCGGAGCACGCTGACCGGCCTCGTTGCAGTTGTCGGCGGGGACCAGGAAGGTTTCCGCGCCTGCCTCGCGCGCCGCGATCATCTTGTACTGGATGCCACCGATCGGACCGACCTTGCCGTCCTGGTCGATGGTGCCGGTGCCCGCGACGAACTTGCCGCCGTTGAGTTCGCCCGGCGAGAGCTTGTCGATCAGCGAGAGGCTGAACATCAGGCCGGCCGACGGTCCGCCGATATCGGCGAGGTTGAACTCGACCTGCAACGGCGGACGTCCGCCTTCACCCGGGGTGATGCCGAGGTAGCCCTTCGCCTCGTCGCCGGGACGAGCCGCCAGGGTGATCGGACTGGTCAGCTCGAGATCGCCGCGACGGTGGACGACGGTGATGGTGGCGCCGGGCGCCTTGGTGCCGACGATGTCGATCACGTCCTTGGGCGCGGTGATCGGGGCGCCGTCGATGCTGATCAGCTCGTCACCGACCTCGAGCACGCCGTTGGCCGGGCCTTGCTCGCCGAGTCCGCGGACCAGCACGACCGTCGGCATCTTCAGGTAGTGCAGCGCGGCGACCTCGGCATCGCTCTCGGAATCCTTGAAGTCCTGTTGGTTGGACTTGTCGACCTCCTCGCGTGACACGCCGGGCGGGTACACCTCGGCGCGTGGGACAAGGCCGTGCTCACCGCTGGCCCAGAACCCGAACGCCTCGAACAGGTTCAGCCCGTCGCGCACCGACACGGTCGTCATGTTCAGGTGCCCGCTCGTGGGATCCAGTGGCGCGCCGGTGACATCGACCACCTGCTTGCCCTCGACCTGGCCGAGGGTGTCGAAGGTGGGGCCGGGGCCCAGCGCGACGAACGGCACGGTGACCACGCTGCCTGCCACACCGAGCACGAGGACAGGGACGAGGGCGACGATCAGGGTGAGGATCCGACGATTCACTCGGACCACAGTAGTGATCAACGCCCGTGACCGACGGCAGTGGCACGCTTTACGGCGTGGGCGTCGTCGCGCGATTTCGCGATGCGCGAACACCGTGGGCCCGGGGGTCCCGCGTAACGTAAGAGGTATGAGCGATCTCCCCTTCGGCTTCTCGACCGGCGACGACGACGATTCCGGCAAGCGTCGCGACGAGGGCAACGGACCCGGCGGAAACGATCCGTTCGGGTTCGGAGCGGGCGGCGCCGGCGGTGCGGGCGGCTTCGATCCGTCGCAGCTGGGCCAGATGCTGAGCCAGCTCGGGCAGATGATCAGCGGCATGGGCCAGGGCATGGGTCCCGGCGGCGCGCAGTCCGGCCCGGTCAACTACGACGTCGCCAAGCGACTGGCCCGCCAGCAGCTCGGCTCCACCATCGCCCCGATCGCGTCGGGGACCACGACCGCGGTGACCGACGCGGCGCACCTGGCCGAACTGTGGCTCGACGGCGCCACGGTGCTGCCCGCGGGCGCCACCAAGACGGTCGCGTGGACCCCGAACGACTGGATCGAGGAGACGCTGCCCACCTGGAAGCGCCTGTGCGATCCAGTGGCCGAGCAGATCTCGGGCATGTGGACGGCGCAGTTGCCCGAGGAGGCCAAGCAGTTCGCCGGGCCGATGGTCGGCATGCTCGGCCAGATGGGCGGGCTGGCGTTCGGTTCCCAGCTCGGTCAGGCGCTCGGCCAGCTGGCCAAGGAGGTGCTG
>NZ_JBHWZY010000453.1:0-5539 GCF_042727815.1 Nocardia sp. NPDC060220 | reverse complement strand
GCGCATAACTGCGCCGGGCGTTTCTTTTCTCCCGCTGACCCCTCGCCACGTCCGTCTACCAGGGTTGATCGGCCCAGCCCGACACGCCGCCCATACGGGCATTTCACAGCCGAGTTCTCTTGGCCTTGCAGTTAATTCGTGCGTGGAATATCCTCCAGCGAGCGTAAGTGTGACCAGATCGTTGTTTCATCCGTCTGATCGACCGGGCTGTCGGGGCCGCGTCGAGGACGGCAGACGAGGCTGGCATGCCATAACAGCAGAAAGAGAGCGGAATTCACATGCGTTTCGGCAAGGCCGTCGCGCCGGCATCTCGTGGTTGGCGTAATCGAATTCTAGCTGTCGGCGCTGCAGCCCTTGTGCTGCCGATCGCCGCGGGAGCGGCCCCGACCGCGCTTGCCGCACCATCGGTGTCGGCACCCGTGTTGCGCGCACCGGCCGGTGGCTACGAAGAACTCATGGTGCCCTCGAAGATGGGCCCGGTGAAGGTCCAGGTGCAGTGGGCGCGCAACGGCGGCAACGCCGCGCTCTACCTGCTCGACGGCCTTCGCGCCCGTGACGACCGCAACGCCTGGTCGTTCGAGACCAACGCGATGCAGCAGTTCAGCAACGACAACGTCACCCTGGTGATGCCGGTCGGTGGCCAGTCCAGCTGGTACGCCGACTGGACCGCCGCCAGCAACACCAACGGCCAGAAGACCACCTACAAGTGGGAGACCTTCCTGACCGAAGAGCTCCCGGCCTTCCTCGAGGGCTACGGCGTGTCCCGCTCGAACAACGCGGTGCTCGGCCTGTCGATGTCGGGTCCGGCCGCGCTGCGCCTCGCCGCGCTGAACCGCGATCAGTTCAAGCACGCGTCCTCGCTCTCGGGCCCGCTGAACTGGGGCGCCCCCGGCATGCGTGAGGCCATCCGCGTGATGATGCTCGACGCGGGCCGTTTCAACGTCGACGCCATGGCCGCGCCGTGGAGCTCGGCGTGGCTGCGGATGGACCCGATGGTGTTCGCCCCCGAGCTGCGCGGCCTGCCGCTGTTCATCTCCTCGGCCAACGGCCTGCCCGCCCAGCACGACAAGCCGGCCGGCCTCGGCGGTGCCTACAACACCGCCAACGCGATGGGCATCGAGGCCATCTCGTTCGTGAGCACGCTCGCGTTCCAGCGTCGCCTCAACACCCTCGGCATCAACGCCGTCTACGACGTCGGTGCCGCCGGTACCCACTCGTGGAAGTACTGGGAAGACGAGCTGTGGAAGGCGCGTCCGCACATCCTGAATGCACTGGGCGCCTAGTAGTTTCCGCTCAGCAACAACTCGAAGACCGGCTCACCCCCAGGGTGGGCCGGTCTTTTTGCTGCGTACACGGCTCGCGTGTCCTCCCCAGTTATCGCTCATTATTGCGGTACAACCGACGGTGATGCTGTGTCCCAATTCCGGGATGAGGAGGGTCGCGTGTGATGAAACATCGTGTCTCGGTTCATAGTGTTTCAGCGCCGATGCGGCGGATCCTCGGCATCGCGGCCATGGCGGCGGCGCTGCTCGCGCCGACGATCACCGTTCCGGCGCAGGCGCAACCCGCGGTGTCGGCGGTGCAGCGGGTGGACTGGCTCTCGGATCGGCGGGTGGCGCTGTGGGTGTACTCGGCCGCCATGAAGACCCCGATCCAGGTGCAGATGCTGTTGGCGCGGGACTGGAATGTGCGCCCCGACGCGAAGTTCCCGATGATGCTCATGCTCGACGGTCTGCGCGCGCAGGACGACGAGAACGGCTGGACCAAAGACGCCGACGCCGAGGGTTTCTACGCCGACAAGAACGTCAACGTGGTGCTGCCGGTGGGTGGTCAGTCGAGCTGGTACTCCGACTGGCTCGCGCCCGACAACGGCTTCACCTACAAGTGGGAGACCTTCCTGACCAAGGAACTCCCGCCGATCCTGGAACGGGACTGGCGAACCACGGATGTGCGTGGTGTACAGGGACTTTCGATGGGCGGCACGGCGGCGATGAACCTCGCGGGCCGCAATCCGGGGCTGATGAAATACGTGGCCTCGTACTCGGGCCTGCTCACCACGACGACACTCGGCATGCCGCAGGCGATCACCTTCGCCAACAAGGACGCGGGCGGTTTCGACGCGGGCGCGATGTGGGGCCCGCCCGGCAGCCCCGAATGGGAGGCGCACGACCCGTACCTGCTGGCCGACAAGCTCAAAGGCGTGAGCATGTACGTCTCCAGCGGCAGCGGCCTGGCCGGCTCGCACGATCAGCTCGGCGAAGTGCCGTTGATGAGCGAGAACTGGGCGGGCACCGGCCTGGAGATCCTCTCGCGCCTGTCGACCCAGAATTTCGTCGCCAAGCTGGAGAAGCTGGCGATCCCGGTGCAGGCGAACTATCGGCCCGCGGGCACCCATACCTGGCCGTACTGGGATTTCGAGATGCGTCAGTCGTGGTCGCAGGCCGCCGCGGCGCTCGGGACCGATCCCGGCGGCGCCACCTGCACGCTGGGCGGGGCGATCGCCGGGGTCGCGCAGGCGGCGAGCTGGCTGGGTAACTGCCTCACCGCCGAATACCCGGCGGGCACCGGAATGGTGCAGGACTTCCCGAACGGCCGGGTGTTCCATTCCGCGGCGGCGGGCACGCACGCGGTGGGCGGGCGCATCGGCGGCACCTACGCCGGTATCGGCGGACCGGCCTCGCCGCTCGGCATGCCCACCGGCGACGAGCACGGCCTGCCCGACGGGCGTGGGCGCATGCAGACCTTCGAAGGCGGCTCGATCTACTGGACCCCGCAGACCGGCGCGCAGGTGATGCGCGGCGCGTTCCTCGAGGAGTGGGGCAAGCAGGGTTTCGAGGGCGGTCCCGCCGGTTACCCGGTGGCCGCCGAGGCGCGCACACCCAGCCGTGACGGCTCGGTACAGGCCTTCGAACACGGTCCGATGTTCTACAGCCCGGCCACCGGCGCACACCGGGTGCAGGGCTTCGTCCTGGACAAGTACAGCCAGCTCGGCTTCGAGAACAGCCCCCTCGGTTTCCCGGTCGCCGAGGAGGCGCCGCTGAAGGATCTCGGCCGATTCAGCCGGTTCGAGGGCGGCAACATCTATTGGAGCCCGCTCTCGGGCGCCTGGTCGGTGCGCAACGGCGCGCTCGCCGACGCCTGGGGCGCGCAGGGGTTCGAGAACGGCAGGCTCGGGTATCCGGTGAGCGACGAGTTCACCGTTCCCGGCGGAATCCAGCAGAACTTTCAGACCGGGTTCATCGTGGTGCGAGACGGCAAATCCGAAGTCCACGGGGTGTGATCTCGGGCTGAGAACTCTCTGAGCTTCGCCGCGCAGTGCCCGGCAGTGCCGATCCTCCGGCTAGCCTGGTCTGCGACCGCTTCCCTGACGAACGATCGAGGAAAGACATCTTCATGCATCGGATCCCTGGCACGGTAGCCGGATCGGTCGCGGCCCTGGCTGCCGTCGCCCTGTTGTCCGCCTGTGGCGGCAACGACTCGACCGCGTCGCAGACGCCCACCCTGTCCACCAGCGCGGCCGCGAAGTCGACGACGACGCCGCCCGTGGTCATCGAGCCGCCGGCCGAGGCCCCGTCGAGCACCGCGCCGGAGACCAGTGCGCCCGCCGAGGAGCCGACGCCCCTCCCGCAGACCAGCGCCGCCGCACCCGCGACCGGCAAGGACAAGGCGTTCCTGGACGAGCTGGCCAAGAACGGGATCACCCCGGGCGACCAGACGACCGCGATCACCACGGCGACCTACATCTGTTCCACCAAGGGCACCGGTGCCAGTGACGCCGACGTGGCCACCTTCGTCGCGGCGATGGCGGGCACCGACCCGTCCTTCGACGCCTCGAAGATGGATGTCAACAAGGCAGCACAGATCTACATCGCTGCCGCGAACTCCACCTACTGCTAGTGACGCCCCGACCGACGCGACGCACCCGCAGGTTCTGGCCTGCGGGGTGCTTGACCGTGCTGGCGCTGCTCGTGCTGGCGATCATCGTCATCGTGCTGCTCTGGTACCTGCTCGCGGGCCGGTTGAAGGAGCCGGGGCCGACGCCGCCCGGCCCGCCGCCGCCGACGTCGCAGTCGGCCGATTGCCCCGATGTGATGCTGCTCTCGATCCCGGGCACCTGGGAGTCGTCGAGCGCCGACGATCCGTACAACCCGCAGGCGAACCCGATCTCGTTGATGCTCAGCGTGTCCGGGCCACTGCGCGCGCAGTTCCCGGACAACCGGCTCGAGGTGTACACGGTTCCGTACGTGGCGCAGTTCTCGAACCCGATCGCGTTCCCGCCCGACGGTCAGGCTTCCTACAACAACAGCCGCACCGAAGGCACCGCGCGCGCTACCGACGTGCTGGCTCAGCGCCACAAGGAATGCCCGTTGACGAACTTCGTCATCGCGGGCTTCTCCCAGGGCGCGGTGATCGCCGGTGACGTGGCCGCCCAGATCGGCGCGGGCAACGGCCCGATCCCGGAGGCCAACGTGCTCGGCGTGACAGTGATCGCCGACGGCCGCCGCACCGCGACCGGCCCCGGGCAGCCCACCGAGATCGGTGATCCGCCGCCCGCCGGCGAGGGCGCCGAGGTGGCGCTCAAGGGCGTCAACGTGCCAGGCATCAGCATGACCGGGCCGCGGCCCGGCGGTTTCGGCACGCTGGCACCGAAGGTGAACTCCCTCTGCGCGCCCGGCGACATGATCTGCGACGCGCCGCGCCAGGCGCTCAATCCGGCCAACGCGCTGGGCAGTCTCGCGGCGCTGATCCGCTCGGCGGGTAACCCGGTGCACGCGCTGTACGCCTCGAACACGGTGGACGGCAACGGCACAACGGCCACTCAATGGACGGTGAATTGGGCCGCGGGGCTCATCGAGAACGCGCCACATCCGCCCCATTCCTGACGGAGTTGTCACAGTCACAGTGGGGGCGTGATTGCCATGGATCATGCCTCGCTGTGACATCCGCACGCCGGATCGCTCACACGCTGTAAAGTGCGCTGGGAATTGCGCCCGAGTACACACCAGCCAGGAGCGAAGAGTTCATGACCGAAGCTGCCGCACCCGTCGGTGAGTTGACCGCGCTGGGTACGCCGCTGCGTCCGTTCCGCTTCGGAGCGGCCGGAGAGGGCAACAAGCAGGAAGGTGGCGCGCGCAAGTTCGTTCAGACGGCGCAGGAAGCCGAAGAGATGGGTTACGACACCTTCTTCGTTCCTGATCACCTGGGCGATCAGATCGGCCCGATCGCCGCGCTGGGCGCACTCACGCAGGCCACCTCCAAGATCCGCCTCGGCACCTCGGTGCTGGCCAATGGTTTACGTCATCCGGTCGTGGTCGCCAAGGAGCTGGCCACCCTCGACGTCCTGTCCAAGGGGCGCCTCGAGGTCGGCGTCGGCGCGGGCTGGATCAAGGAAGAGTTCGACAACGCGGGCATCGCGTTCGAGCGTCCCGGCATCCGGCTGGAGAAGCTCGACGAGTCGCTGACCATCCTGGACACGCTGCTGCGCGGCCAGGAGTGCAATTTCGAGGGCAAGCACTACCAGGTGCGCGGCATCAAGGGC
>NZ_JBHWZY010000452.1:0-5540 GCF_042727815.1 Nocardia sp. NPDC060220 | reverse complement strand
GGCACATTGCGCGCCAAAGGGATCTTGAAACCGTTCTGACGCTGTGCGCGCGCGTCGGCGAGTTCGGCATCGGCCGCGGCGGCGAAGTTCTCCTCGGTGGCGGCCCGGCCACGCAGTCGGGCCTCGGCGGCGAATGCCCGCCATGGTTTGGCAGCGACACCGCCGAACGCGATCCGCACATCTCGCACGAGGCCGTCGGCGATGTCGACGGCGGCGGCCACCGACACCAGGGCGAATGCGAACGACGCACGATCGCGGACCTTGCGGTAGGTGGAGGTGCTCGCCCACTCGAGCGCGGGCAGGTCGACGGCGGTGATCAGGTCACCGTGGTCGAGGACCGTGTCCCGGTCGGGTTCGTCGCCGGGCAGTCGATAGAAGTCAGCCAGTGGGATCTCGCGCTCACCGACGGCGCCGAGCACCCGCACGACCGCACCCAGCCCGGCCATCGCCACCGCCATGTCGGAGGGATGGGTGGCGATGCACTGATCGGACGCGCCGAGGATGGCCTGGTCGCGATCGAACCCGCCGATCGCCGAGCATCCGCTGCCCGGTTCGCGCTTGTTGCACGGCACAGTCGAATCCTGGAAGTAGGGACATCTGGTGCGCTGCAACAGATTTCCGCCGGTGGTGGCGAGATTGCGCAACTGGGCCGACGCGCCCGCCAACAGTGCCGCCGACAGCATCGGGTACCGCGCCCGGATGGCCGGATGCGCGGCGAGATCGGCATTGCGCACCGCCGACCCGATGCGGACACCGCCGTCGGGCAGCGGGGTCACCTGATCGAACGGCAGTCCGCTGACATCGACGAGCTTGCCCGGCGCGATGATCCCGAGTTTGAGGTGATCGACGAGATTGGTTCCCGCACCGAGGAATACGGCGTCGGGGTCGGCGACTACCGCCGCTACCGCTTGCCCCGCATCAGTGGCGCGTTCGTAGGCGAACTCCCTCATCGAGCGACCTCCTGAATCGCCGCGACGATGTTCGGATACGCCCCGCAGCGACACAGATTGCCGCTCATTCGTTCCCGGATCTCGTCGGCGCTCAGCACGATCTCGCCCGTGGGGTCCGCCGTCACGTGACTCGGGGCGCCCGCCCGCACCTCGTCGAGCATGCCGACCGCCGAACAGATCTGGCCCGGCGTGCAGTAGCCGCACTGGAAGCCGTCGTGTTCGAGGAATGCTCGCTGGACCGGATGCAGATCGTCACCGTCGGCCAGTCCGTCGGCGGTGACGATTGTCGCCCCGTCGTGTGCGACGGCCAGCGCGAGGCACGACGTCGCCCGTCGGCCGTCCAGCAGGACAGTGCACGACCCGCACTGCCCGCGATCGCAGCCCTTCTTCGGGCTGGTGACGCCCAGCTGTTCACGCAGGGCATCCAACAGGGTGGTGCGGGTGTCGATGTCCACCACCCGCGTCCGCCCATCGACAGTCACCTTGATCCGAGCTCGCATCGAACGGCCTCTCGTCGTGGGACACCGACTCCGCACAGACCCTCCGGGCCCGCTACCAGCACGTACGCAACCACTGCGCGTACCTCGGCCACGCTACCAATCCGGCCGTGGGCCATCGTGGACCTCGACCACATCCGCCGTGGTTTCACCGGACATCACGACCGGCGGGATCACCGGGACGTGCGCGCTGCGAGTCAGCGGGCGAAGCGGGCGTTCACCCAGGCGAGCGCGTCGTCGTTGCTCGCGCCGAGGATGGCGCGGTGATCGACGCCGGGGTAGGTGCGGTATTCCACGGGTTGGCCGGTCAGCTGCTGCTGAGCGACCATGGCGTCGGTGCCGGCGGGCAGGACGACGGTGTCGGCCTTGCCCTGCAACACCAGCATCGGAGTGGTCAGCGCCAGCCCGCTGGGGTCGTTGCCGTCGAGAACTCGCACCAGCGCACTGGGATCGGCGTCGGCGGAGAACGTGTCACCCGCGCCGAGCCCGCCCCAGGAATCCCGCTCACGCAGCTGTCCGATGCAGCGGTCATCGGCCTGGCCCACCATCGAATCAGCTTCGGCGGTAAGAAATGCCGACGGATCGATGTCGGCGACGGTCTGGGCGCCACGGATGAACAACGGAATGAACGACACCGAGCCCGCCGGTGCGTCGACCTTCGCCGCGATGCCGGTTCGCCGGGCGAGGGCGAAAGCCTGCACGACCGGCCCCAGATGCGAGGCGGGTGCCATCGCCACCGCACCGAGCAAGCGCAACTGCGGCGCCCACTGCTGCGAGCGCGCGTTGGCGTAGACGGCGGCCTGACCACCCTGCGAATGCCCCATCGCCACCCAGCGAGTCCCGATCTCGGGCGCGATCACCCGCGCCGCCAGCGCCATGTCCGCGACCGCACGCTGCTCGGCCTCCCCGATCAGATACCCGTGCGGGCCCGGCGTACCCAAACCCTGATAGTCGGTCTGCGCCACCGCGTATCCGGCGGCGATCCATCGTGCCAGGGTCTCGCGCGTCAACGAGGTGTAGTCGTGAGCGGGGAACCCCGTGCCGGTGTCCCGCGACGGTGCGCACACATCGGCGGTGCCGGTGGTGCCGTGTGCCCAGGAGATCAGCGGCCAACCGCCGGGCGGCGGCGTTCCCTCGGGAACAGCGACCGTACCGGAGACGGCGACCGGCTGACCGTGCACATCCACCGACCGGTAGAGCACAAGGAAATTGCGCGCCCCAGGCAGTCCCGGCTCCCCGGCAATCGGCTGTGACGAGATCACCGATCCGTGCTCGCCCGCCACCGAATCCGGTGCCGGAGAATAGAATTCGAGACCGGCCGACGCGGGATCGGCGGAGGCGGCTGGGACCGCCGAAGCGCAGACGGCCAGCACCACCGCGACCGCCCGTGCACATCGACGCGCAACGATCGACGCCGACTCCGTGCCTGATCCCATCACCACTGAATCCTCCTGATTCGTCGCGTCGAACACGTTCCCGGTCGGGCCGCGGCGCAATATACCGCTCCGCTGGGCCGGGCTCCCGTGGCGCACCGATGAGTTTGCGGGGGCGACATCGTCGTAGTGGTAGACAGTGGATCGATCGGGATCCGCGCGCGCCGGGCACCGAAAGGAACGAGCTATGAGGATCGCTACGTCGAAAGATGGCACCGAACTCGCCTACGACGTGTCCGGTGACGGGCCCGCGCTGGTGTACATCACCGGCGCGACGTGCTTCCGGCGGTTTCGGCCGATCGCCGGCGACGTGCGGGTGTTCGCCACGCGCTTCACCGTCTACAACTACGACCGGCGCGGGCGCGGGGACAGCGGGGACCTACAGCCGTATGCGATCGAGCGGGAAGTCGACGACATCGAGGCGATGGTGGACGCCGCCGGCGGGCGCGCGATTCTCTACGGACATTCCTCGGGTGCCGCGCTGGCGCTCGAAGCGGCGGTACGGATGCCGGACAAGATCGACAGGGTCGTGATCTACGACGCCCCCTATGTGCACGACGAGACCGAACGGGCGTCCTACGCCGAGCTGGCCGCCACGGTGCGGGCGCTGCTCGACCAGGCGAAGAACGCGCGAGCGCTGAAGGCGTTTCTGCGCGGGATCGGGATGCCGGGCGCGTTCGTCGCGCTGCTGCCGCTGTTTCCCGGGTGGACAACGATGAAGGCCCTCGCCCCCACACTGATGTACGACATCGCGATCACCGAAACGCTGCCTCCGGTGCAACGGTTCGAGGAGATCCGGGTTCCCGTGAAAGTCGTTGTCGGGGAGAAGAACCCGACCGGGATGCATCAGGTGTCCCGGGAGCTCGCCGCGGCGATTCCCCAGGCGTCGCATCGGGTGCTCGCCGGGCAGGACCACATGGTCAGCGCCAAGGCGTTGCTGCCGATTCTCACCGACTCCGTTGCGAACGATTGAACCCGGGCCTGGGTTGCCTGCCCAGGTCTACGTCGTCGTCCACGACGCCGGGGGAATCGTTCGGGTGGACTGTGCGGGCGCGGCGGCCAAAGCCTCGGTTCGGCTCGGGTAGACGGGTAGCCACTCGGTGAGACCGGCCGCGACGATGATCCGGTTGGTGACCGACGGCACGGGATTGACCACACTCATCCGCAGCCGGCTCTGCTGGGCGCGGGTCGCCATGTCGAGGATCGCCCGGCAGGACATGAACGTCACGTCCCTGATGTCGATCACCAGATGGCCCGACTCGCCCTCCGCCGTGATGGCTGCGTCGAGAATGATGCGCCATCGAGGCAGGTTGCACGCGTCGATCTCGCCGTGCACATGCAGAACAGTGGCCGTGTGATGGAGGGTGACCTCCGTACGCAGTGCCGAGTCGGATTCATCGATCCGCGACGGTTGGTCGCCATGGCCGGAATGGGTGTTCACGAGTGCCCGATCCCTCGACACCGGCAGGCATACACACACACTGCCCCAGCCGGTCCTGGTGGCTCAAAATCGGCTGGTGATCCCATTTGAGCACGCCGAATCGATGGTGTCTGCGAATGTGATGGATCTGATGCGCGCGGCCTAGCGATCAGCGGCAGCCCTCGAGGGTGGCGTCGGCGAGTTCACCGATCACATCGGCGATCTCGCGTCGCCGGTTCATCGCCGCCAACTGACGGCGCGCGCCGTTTCCGCGCTCACCGAGCGCCCTGACCGCATCGGTGACGAAGTCGTGGTCACCACAACGATGCAATGCCGGCGCGATGTCCTCGACCAGCCCGGCCAGCAGGTCCTGGTGGGGAACGACGCGACCCGCGACGAGGTCGAGGCCGTTGCCGTCGAGCCCGGATCGCGCGGCGTTCCAATAGGCGGCGCGCAGGACTTCGCCGGGCACCGTGGGAGCGGGAATGTCCTGCGCGATCGCGTCGAGCGCGGTAGCGACGATTCCGCGGATGAGGGCGGCCAGCAAGGCGGATTCCTCGGCTGTCGCCGGGACATCGCTCACGCGGATCTCGACAGTCGGAAAGGATTCCGACGGGCGGACATCCCAATAGACCATCTTGTTGTCCAGGATGCTGCCGCTGGATCGCATCATCGCGACCATCGATTCGTAGTCACGCAGCGACGCGAAATACGGCGGCGGACCGGCGCTGGGCCACCGGCGCCACAAAATACTGCGCCAACTCGCGTAGCCGGTCTCGCTGCCGCGGTAGATCGCCGAATTCGCGGTCAAGGCGAGCAGTACCGGCAATCGTGGCCGGACATGATTGCTCACCAGCACCGCGGTTTCGCGGTCGGGCACCGCCACGTGCACGTGGCACCCGCACAGCCCCTGCTCGTGGGCGATCATGCCGAAAGAGTGCGCGATCCGCTGATAGCGCGGCGTATCGGTGACCGGGTATCCCTCGGGGACGGTCGGTGGAACCGCGACCGCCAGCAACCGGGTGCCGTGCTCGGCCGCGCATTCGGCCACCCGGCGCCGTGCGGTCCGCAACTCCGCCAGCAAGGCGCCGATCTCGGAGTGCACCGCGCTACTCGTCTCGACCTGACAGCTCGTCAGCTCCAGTTGCAGATCGATCCCGGCCTTCTTCGCCGTCTCGGCGACCAGCGTGTTCTTCGGCGCGGGCGCGCCGGACGCGGGATCGGTCAGCAGGAACTCTTC
>NZ_JBHWZY010000451.1:0-5542 GCF_042727815.1 Nocardia sp. NPDC060220 | reverse complement strand
GACCCCTTCGCGCGTAACCCCACGGAAACCCCGCTCCGCCACCCCGTGCCACCGTTCCGACGCCCTGCGTCAACCCGCCGTCCGCCCGCGCGACGTGGCCGGGGGATCCCCGATGATGTCAGTTCGATGCTCGAAGCAGCGATGTCCCGTGATCCCTCGGATCGGCCCACCGCAGAGATATTGGGCGAACAGCTGCAACAGATCGAACGTGATCATGGCTTCGCGGTCGACGAAATGTCCCTGTACACCGAGCCCGGCGCTGTACGCACACCCTTCCCGGCGCCGACTGCCGCACCGGCAAGCGAGACGGGGAACCTCCCGCTCGAACTATCCAGCTTTGTCGGCAGGCGGATCGAGATCGAGACAGTCGAGAACCTTCTCGCGGCGTCGCGCCTGGTGAGCCTGACCGGAACAGGTGGAGTCGGCAAATCGCGACTGGCCCTGCAGGTCGCTCACGAGATCACTCGCGACCAGGCCGACGGCGTGTGGCTGATCGAGTTGGCCGACCTGCGCGATCCAGCCCTGTTGGTCGAGGTCGTGGCTACCGCTCTCGGCGTCCGCAATCGCGGCACCGAACCCACATCAGAATTGCTCACCAGGTGGCTGGCCCCGCGCGAGCTACTGATGGTGCTGGACAACTGTGAGCACATCATCGACGCGGTGGCGAAGCTGACCGAGTCACTCCTGCGGACCTGCCGACGACTGAGGGTGCTGACCACGAGTCGCGAGACGCTCGGCCTCGGCGGCGAATCGGTGTTCGTAGTGCCTCCGCTGGCCCTATCCGGCCAGGGCGAACAACCGGATCCCGCCACACACCTCGGTGATGCCGAGACCTTGTTCGCCGAAAGAGCCGCTGCGGCGATGCCGAAATTCGAAGTGACCGAACACAATCGAGACCACGTGGCCCAGATCTGCACACGCCTGGACGGATTGCCGTTGGCAATCGAGCTCGCCGCGGCCCGATTGCGCACGATGTCGCCGGCTCAGATCGTATCCAAGCTCGACGACCCCCTCACCCTGCTGACCAGAGGAACACGAGGTGTACCGAAAAGGCAGCAAACCCTGCGATGGTGCATTGGCTGGAGCTTCGAGTTGTGCACGACACTCGAACGACGCCTGTGGAGCCAGCTCTCGGTGTTCGCCGGCGGATTCGAGCTGGACGCCGCCGCACAGGTGTGTGAGCCCGACCTGACCGAATCCGAATTGGACGACGCTATCGCGGTGCTCGTCGACAAGTCGATTCTCGTCGCCGACCAGCAGGACGGGACCATCCGGTTCCGCATGCTCGAAACCGTGCGGGAGTACGGCAGGCAGCAGGACGAGGACCCGCAAACGGCTCCACGCCACCGACAATGGTGTGTGCAGCTGGCACAGCAAGCCGAGCGTGATTGGATCAGCTCGCGCCAGTCATGGTGGGTCGCCCGATTGGAACGAGAACTTCCGAACCTGCGCCAAGCATTGGAGTTCAGTCTGTCCACAGCCGACCCGAGCGCGATCAGGATCGCGACCGCGCTGTACCTGTTCTGGTCCCGCAGCGGCCGATTCGGCGAAGGTCGAAGATGGCTCGAACACGCACTCGATCGCGCCGATACCGCGTCCACCACTGATCGCGCCAAAGCGCTGTACATGGCCCGCGTACTGGCTGCAGCGCAGAACGACCTTCCTGCGGCCGCCGATCGGATGACCCAACTCGCGGCTCTGAACCGACGGAGCGGCGACCCCCTCGTTGCGGCGATTGCCTCCCTCGCCGAGGTAAACCACACAATCGCCGGTGTCGGTGGCAGCATGGCTCAGGCAAGCGTCTTATTGGCCGACTCCGTCGACGCGCTCGCCAAATGCGGTGAACCAGGTCTCTACCTCGACGCCCAGATTTCGCTCGGCTGGTCATACGCATTCCAGGGCGAGATTACGCAGGCGCTCTCGTGCCTGCGAAGCGCTCTCGCGATCACAGAATCGGCGGGTGAAACCGACATTCGATCATGGGCACTGTGGGCAGCGGGTTTCGCGACGTGGCGCGGAAGCGATCCTGCCCGAGCAATTGAGTTGCTGGAGGCCGGGATCCGATCTGCTCAGCAAGCCGCTGATGTCCTGGTGGCTGCCGGCTGTTCGGAGATGCTGGCATGGATCGCAACCGACCGAAACCAATTCCGACGCGCAGCCACCTTGATGGGTGCAGCCGACACTCTCAGCAGCTCCGTCGGCAGCTCGGTATTCATCTTTCACGGGCTTCGCGCCTTTCACGACCGATCCGCACAGCGCAGTCGCGATGCACTCGGATCCGAGGAGTTCCAGGCCGCTGTCAGCGAGGGCACATCGATGGACTTCGCCACCGCGGTGGCTTTCGCGCTCAGCTAGCGCACACGGCCACCCGCTCGAATCACGTCCGCGATCAGAACTCCCGAGCCCGTCGGCCACGCCACGCGGCCCAGTCCGGAGCGGCCGCCGCCCACGCGAGATAATGGCCCAGAAATGACCGAGACCAGCGAAACCACCGAGCCCCGCGGCGACGCGACACGAGCGCGGCTGCTGGATGCCGCCATCGCCGCATTCGCCGAGAAGGGCTTCAACGGCACGACCACGCGCGACATCGCCACAGCTGCCGGGATGAGTCCGGCGGCTGTCTATGTGCACCACAAGTCGAAGGAAGAACTCCTCTACCTGATCTCGAGGTCAGGTCACCAAGAAACGCTGGACCTGGTTCGCGACGCGGTTGCCTCGTCGAGCGATCCGGCCACGGCGCTCCGCAATGTCATCCACGACTTCGCCGTTCACCATGCTCGCGCACAAACCGTGGCCCGAATCGTCAACTATGAGCTTGCTGCGCTGACACCCGAGCATCGCGCTGAGATCCGCGCGGTTCGCCGCCAGATCGACCACACGATTCGGGAGCTCGTCGACCGTGGGGTCGCGAGCGGTGTCTTCGACACGCCCGACTCACGCATTGCCACGGTCGCGCTCCTCTCGCTGGGAATCGACATCGCCCGGTGGTATCGGGAAGGGGGCGACTGGAGTCCTGAGGACATCGCCGTCACCTACGCCGACATGGCGCTCCGTATTGTCGGCGCTCGTTGACCGGACGTCATGGGATCTCCCGCGTCATCGATGGGCATCGATGACGCGGGATGGCGACGGTCACTGCGCTAGATCACCGAGCCGGACGGCTGAGGCTCTCTGCCGTGTCAGGTCACCACAAGCGCGACAACATCGACCACACACACGGGCTTGTCGCCGTCCTCGCGCTCGACGGTGACCCGAGTCGTGACCCGATGTCCGGCGCCGGAATCGACGACTGTCAGCAACTCCACACCCGCTCGAACCTTGGAATCGACCGGAACCGGGGCGGGAAATCGCAGCCTGTCGGCGCCGTAATTGACCGACATCTGCACTCCGTCGATCCGGTACACCTGGCTGAACAGATGCGGGACCAGCGACAACGTGAGGTAACCGTGGGCAACGGTTGTCCCGAATGGGCCGAGCGCGGCCTTGTCCGGGTCGACGTGGATCCACTGCCGGTCGCCGGTTGCCTCGGCGAACAGGTCGATCTGGTCCTGGGTCACCGTATGCCAGCCGGAGTGTCCGAGGTGGGTGCCGACCGCGGCCTCGACCTCGCCGATGTTCTGGAAAATCTTCACGTGGTCGGGCCTCCAGCGACGTAGAGCACCTGGCCGGAGACGAATCCGGCGTCGCGGCCGGCGAAGAACGCGACGGCGTGGGCGATGTCGTCGGGCACACCGGTACGAGCCACTGGAATCTGTGCCGCCGCAGCAGCTTTGAAGTCTTCGAAGGAGACACCCATGCGTTCCGCGGTCGCGGCCGTCATCTCGGTCTCGATGAAGCCCGGCGCGATCGCGTTGACCGTCACGCCGAACTTGCCGAGCTCCAGCGCGAGGGTCTTGGTGAAACCTTGCAGGCCGGCCTTGGCCGCCGAGTAGTTCGCCTGCCCGCGGTTACCCAGCGCCGAGGTACTGGACAGGTTCACGATACGACCGAAACCAGCTGCGGTCATGTACTTCTGGGCCGCACGGCTCATCAGGAACGAGCCACGCAGGTGGACGTTCATCACAATGTCCCAGTCATCGGCGCTCATCCGGAACAGCAGGTTGTCGCGAATGACACCGGCGTTGTTGACCAGCACGGTGGGTGCGCCGAGCTCGGCGACAACCCGCTCGACAGCGGCGTCGACAGCAGCCTCGTCGGAGACGTCCGCGCCGATCGCGATCGCGCGGCCGCCAGCGGCCTCGATCTGCTCGACAACGGGCTTGCATGCTGCCTCGTCGAGGTCGATCACGGCCACGGCCAGACCATCCGAAGCCAGACGGCGGGCCACAGTGGCACCGATACCCCTGGCGGCACCGGTCACGATTGCAGTGGTGGTCATCGAATTACTCCTGATCTGTTGCGGTTGTGTCATGAGAGGCGCTCGAGCACCATGGCCATGCCCTGGCCGCCGCCGACGCACATGGTCTCCAAGCCGAACTGCTTGTCGTGGTGGCGCAGTGAGTTGATCAACGTGCTGGTGATCCGGGCGCCGGTCATGCCGAACGGATGTCCGATCGCGATCGCGCCACCGTTGATGTTGAGCTTGTCCTCGGGTATGCCGAGCTCGCGGGCCGAGCCGATCACCTGGACCGCGAAGGCCTCGTTGATCTCGACCAGATCGATGTCACCGATACCGAGCCCGGCGCGCGCCAATGCTTGACGCGAGGCCTCGATCGGGCCCAGCCCCATGATCTCGGGTGAGAGCGCCGAAACGCCGGTGCTCACGACACGTGCGAGCGGCGTGACGCCCAGTTCCTTCGCGCGGGTGTCGGACATGATGACCAGGGCCGCCGCGCCGTCGTTGAGCGCGCAGCAATTGCCCGCGGTGACGGTCCCGTCGGGCCGGAAGACCGGCGCGAGCCCGGAGACGGCTTCCAGCGTGACGCCGGACCGGGGACCGTCGTCGGCGCTGACCACCGAACCGTCGGGCAGTGTGACCGGAGTGATGTCGTTGTCCCAGAATCCATTCGCGATGGCCTTTTCGGCCAGGTTCTGCGAGCGGACACCGAAGGCGTCCTGCTCGGCGCGGGTGATCCCGGTGCGCAGAGCGACGTTCTCGGCGGTCGGTCCCATGGCGATGTACACGTCGGGCAGCAGCCCATCGCCGCGCGGATCAGTCCACGACGCGCTGCCCGCCGCACGCTGCGCGGTGCGGGTCACAGCTTCGGCGAAGAGCGGGTTCTCAGTGTCGGGCGCACCGTCCGCGGAACCTTTGACGAAGCGGCTCACCGTCTCGACTCCTGCCGAGATGAATACGTCACCCTCGCCAGCCTTGATCGCATGAAGCGCCATACGCGTGGTCTGCAAGCTCGACGAACAGTAGCGGTTGACAGTCGTACCCGGCACTGTGTCCAGCCCGGCGGCGACCGCGACCACCCGGGCCATGTTGAACCCCGACTCACCAGCCGGCTGACCACAGCCCAGCACCAAGTCCTCGATGGAGGAGGGATCCAGCTCCGGCACCTGTGCCAGCGCCGCACGCACCATCTGGACAGTCAGGTCG
>NZ_JBHWZY010000450.1:0-5584 GCF_042727815.1 Nocardia sp. NPDC060220 | reverse complement strand
GGCAGTTCCAGGCCAACGGCTTCGCGGTGCTCCTCCCACGGGATCGGGGCGGACGCGGGGGTCGCGCCCTGCGGGCCCTGGGCCTCGGCGGGGGTGTACGCGGTGAAGCGGTACGGAGACTGGCCGGCGTTGATGGCCTCGGTGGCGTCCGCGGCGATCGTGGTAGTGGGAACAGGGCTCTCGGGCTCACTGAAAGTGGCGACGGAGGTACCCACGAGTGCGGACAGAGCCACCGCACCCGCGACCACGCCTCCCCAACGACCTGCGAAGGCGTCGGAGACTCGAGCAGATAACGGGTTGGTCACGAACATGGTTATGAACGTAGCTAAACCGTAACCTTCGCGGCCAATCCTGTGGCTGCGATCACGAAGCGCTATAACCCCAGTTGATCTATAACGATACTCTAACGAATGGCCAACATCCTGTTACTCACCGGGTGAAATTGCCCTGGTCAAGATCGTTGCCGAAATTCCGCATCCCAGGGACACTGATTCAGTGGACGCTAACGGAGTCCGTGCCATCACGGCGTTGTCCGACCCCACCCGGCGCGCGATCTTCGAATTGCTGCCGCAGGGTCCCCGCTCGGTGGCCGACCTCGCCGCCGCCACCGGGATCACCAGTTCAGCCGCGTCGCAGCACCTGCGTGTCCTGCGCGAGGCCCACCTGGTCCGCATGCGCCGCGACGGGAACAGGCACCTCTACTCCCTCGACCCCCGCGGCCTCAACGACGCACGCGACTACCTCGACAAGTACTGGCCCAGCGCGCTGGCCGCCCACGCCGCCGCTCTGCGGGAGGCGGCCGACGCCGACCCGGCTCAGCCCACCCGGCGGTAACGTGACCTGCCGGATTCGGCCCACGCCTGCTTGTCCAGCTGCATATCGACCGCCGCGATCACCTCGGGCACGCCGATTCGCAGCAGACCGGGGTCGGTGCTCAGGCCGTCCGGATCGCCGACCTGTCCGGCCCAGAGCACCGCGTGCCTGCCCAGTAGATGTGCGGGCGGGCCGCCGCGGCGCGGTGGCGTGGGACCGAACAGCAGGACCGTGCGGGTGCCGAACGCTGTCGCCAGGTGTGCGACACCGGTATCGCCGCTGATCACGAGGGCGGCCTCGGCCACCGTCGCCGCGAGGTCGGTGAGGTTCTGCCGACCGGCGAGGACCCGGTCGTCGGGCAAGCCGGCCTGCGCGGCCACCTGTCGAGCGATGTCGTGCTCGAACGGGTCGCCGGTGAGCACCACGTCGCGGCCCAGTACCAGCAGGTGGCGCACCACCGCGGCGAACCGCTCCGGCGGCCACCGCCGGGCGGGCGCGCCCGCGCCGATATGGACGACGATGCAATCGCGCCGGCTGATCGAGGCCACCGGCGGCACCAATCCGAGGTTTCGCCGATCCGCGTCGATGCCCTCGCCCTCGAGCAGGCGGCACCACCGGTCGACGACATGCGCGTCGGGATCCCAGCGCGGACCGGCGAGCTTGGGCAGCGCGGGCGTGCGATGACCGATGATCCGCGCGGCGCCGGTATCGGCCAGTGCTCGGGCGCTGGCGCCGTCGGGGCCGTGCAGGTTCACCGCTAATTCGGGCGCGGGTCCATCCCAGATCAGGGCGGCCGGGTCGGCGGTGGCGACGAGTTCATCGACCGAGGAGATCAGGTCGACGATCTGTTCCAACCGATGCGGCGCCGCCAGGACGATCCGGCTCTGTGGTTCGGCCCGGCGCAGGGCACGCAGAGCCGGGACCGCGGAGAGAAGCTCACCGAGGCCCCGAGCTTGCAGCACGAGTACAACCGACACATTCTTCATCTACCCGAGACTGTCGGCGACCAAACTTTCGCGAGGGCAACGATGTGACGGCTCGCCTGTGGGCCCGCTCACGGCGCTGCGCGTGATCGCGACACGGTGACAGCTCCAGCTAATTTCCGGAAAACCAGAGCGAGCGGGCATAACATCTCGTCATGACGACAAATACCGTGATTGGGAGCCCGTTCACGGCTCTTGCCAAGAAAACCTGGCAAACAGTTCTGGTCACCGGCCTCCTCGCGGTGGTCCTCGGCATCATCGTGCTGGTGTGGCCCGGTCCGTCGCTGCTCGTGGCGGGCATTCTGTTCGGTATCTACATGGTTGTCAGCGGTATCTTCCAGCTGATCGCCGCCTTCACCCACCTGCCGAGCACCAGCTTTCGGGTGCTGTCGTTCATCAGTGGTGTGCTGTCGCTGATCATCGGTGTGTTCTGCTTCCGCGACGACCTCACCTCGATTGTGTTGCTCGGCTTGTTCATCGGCATCAGCTGGCTGTTCCGTGGCGTCGCCGTCCTGTTCGCCGCCATCTCGGAGTCGGGCGTGCCCGGCCGGGGCTGGCAGATCTTCTACGGCATCATCAGCGCGCTGGCCGGTGTCGTCCTGATCGTGTGGCCGATCAGCTCCCTCACCACGCTGGTCTGGGTCGTCGGCATCTTCTTGATCGTCATCGGTGTCATGGAAGTCATCACCGCCTTCGGCATCCGCAAGGACGCGCATCTGCTGGACGAGCAGATGGGCTGATCCTGGCCACGGAATAGTTCGTCTGAACCGGCCGGTGCCTTCGGGCACCGGCCGCTTTCGTCTGAACCACGCTGCCGTCTGAACTACGCTTCGCACCCATGGAATTCGTTTATGACCTGGTGGTTGTGACCCACCTGCTCGGCATGGCCGCGGTGGTCGGTGGGTACGTCGCCTCGCGTCCGGTGGTGTCCGAGCTGATGGTGTGGGGCGCGCGCGCCCAGTTGATCACCGGGGTGATCCTGGCGGGGCTGGCTTCGGCGGTCGACTCGCTCGACAAGGATCCGGATACGACGAAGCTGGCTGTGAAGCTGGTTGTCGCGGTCGCGGTGGCGGCGTTCGCCGAAATGGGCCGCGGTGACGCGAAGCGCGGCAAGCAGATCGACTGGATGACCGACGCCGCCGGTGGGCTCGCGATCGTGAACGTGCTGGTCGCGGTGCTCTGGACCTGAGTGCGCGCCCGATACCGAGGAAGGTCGCGCCGGTCGCGTCCGTGCGGGATCCGCCGGCGCGCATCCGCTAGCGTTGCGGCGTGCAATTTCTCGGCATCCACCACATCGCGATCATCGCGACGGACTACGCCCGCTCCAAGAGTTTCTATATCGAGACTCTCGGGGGGACCGTCCTCGACGAGAACTACCGGGCCGATCGCGATTCGTGGAAGCTCGACATCGAGTTGCCCGGCGGGGTCCGCATCGAATTGTTCTCGTTTCCCGACCCGCCCGCACGCCCGAGCAGACCGGAAGCGGCGGGGTTGCGGCATCTGGCTCTGGCGGTCGCGAGCGTGCCCGCCGCCCTCGATGAGCTGCGGGCACGGGGCGTCCGGACCGAGGAACTGCGCACCGATGAGCACACCGGCAAGCAGATGGCCTTTTTCTTCGATCCGGACGACCTGCCGCTCGAGCTGTACGAGGCGTGATCAGGGCGTCGCGCGGGCCCGGCGCGCGAGTTCCACTGTCGCCGCGCGCAATTCGCTGATCTCGGACAGGGGGCTGGCGTAGCCGACTCGGGTGAGCGCCACGCCGCGTGGTGATTCCACCCGCAGGTCGAGGCCGTAGCGGTCGGCCTTCTCGCAGGTGGCGGCGATGGCGTCGGGGAATCCGCCCAGCTGCTGCGCCATCGCCAGCAGCGCTTCGGCATGGTCGGCGTTGAGGTGCGCGACACCGGGCGCGGCGTGTGCGACGATCGGGTCCGGCTGTGCGGCAAGGTATTCCGCGGCCGAGGCCGAATCCATCCGGCCGTAGCCGCCGACCCAGCGCACCCGCTCGACGCGCAGCACCCACAGCGTGAAATCGCTGTAGTCGATGTAGTACTTGGCCGCCGGGATCGCCGCCAGGTGGGCCGCGCGGGCCGCTTCCGCCTCGGCGCCGGTCGGGCGTTCCACGAAACCGGCGAGGGTGATCCGGGTGCCCGCCAGCGGGTCGGCCGGGATGTCGGGGGTGACGATCGCGATGCTGGCGCGCGGGTCGGCGGCCAGGTTGCGGCCGTGTTCGGCCAGGCGCGACACGCTCAGTACCGGTGCGCCGTCGAGCAATCCGTAGGTGATGAACGACGCCCACGGCGCGCCGTCGGCGGTGAGGCTGGCCAGCGTGCCCGTATTGGTGCCCGCCGCGATCGTTCTGGCTTCTTCGGCCGGCGAGGGGCGGGCCTCGTTGGCCAAGGGGGCGGTCGGCAGCGGAATGGCAGGTGCGTCGCCCGGGTCGCCGTGGTCGAGAGTCATGGCCACAGCGTATCCACCTGACGCGCGCGGCGGGGTGCGCTCGTCAACCAGCCGTGCAGCGCTTCATAGACAGCGTCGTGATTGAGCAGGCTGAAATGGTTCGCCGCGGGGATGTGCAGGCTGTTGACCGCGTCGAAATCGAGGCGCCGGGTCCGGCCGCGCCCCGACCCGCTGCCGGTGAGAACCATGCCGTCGCCGATGATCACGCCGAGCGGATGTTTCGGGCTGTGGGTGATGGTGGTGGTGACGAAGTAGTGATCGACGCCGGGCAGCAGCGGTACTTCCTTCACCGCTCGCGCGCGCAGGGTGTCCACGTCGAGGTCGCGCCAGTCCTCGTCGACCAGCGAGCCCTGCCGTAGGTCGCGGATGCCCGCGCTGCGCCTGCGCAGCAGTGTGCTCAGCGGCCGGGTCTCGGGCAGCAGATCGAGCGCGGCCGACGCGTAGTGCACGAGCTGTTCGAGCGGCGCACCGAGGTGTGGTGAACCCAGACACACCACCTGCCGCACCGATCGCACCCACTGCTGGCCCGACTCCTCGGCCTGATGGCAGGCGCTGCGCATGACCAGTCCGCCCATCGAGTGCCCGATCAGGCAGATCTCGTGCACCGGCATCGGCCAGCTGTCGACCAGGCGGGTCAGCAGGGCGCTGAGCTGGGCGGCGTTCTCGGAGATGTGCAGACCGGTATTGAAGCGAACGAAGAGGGGGGTGTAGCCGAGATCGTCTTCGAGGCGCTCGCCGTAGGTGGGGCGATTGCCGAGCCGCCAGGAGTGTTCGGTCTCCACGAGTCCGTGCAGGAGCACGACCAGCCGGGTCGTCGGCACCGGGACGTGGGCGGCGAACTCCTCGGGTGGGACGGGGACGCCGTCGACGCGAAAGGTCATGGGGGAGGAGAGGATCGGGGTCTCGTCCTCGAGCGTGTCACCGATCAGCCCCTGGATCGCGGCGAGAATGCCCGCACCCCACACGGTGCGCGAGGGAGCGGTGACACCGGGCAGCTGGACCGCGCTCGCGACCTCGCCGACGACGAAGCCGGTGCCGCTGACGGCGGCGTACACGCCATCGGTGATGGCGTCGTGGACGATTTTCACCGGCGCCGCCGCGGGACCGACGCCCAGCCGCACCGCCGCGAATACCCGGTCGGAGAGGGCTCGGTGGATGGCCGCGATCCCATCGACCGCCCCGGCGAACTCGTCACCGGCGAGCCGTGTGAGCGCCTGTACTTCGGCCTGGGCTTGGGGGAGCTGCTCCGTCACAGAGTTGAGAGTACTGAACACACCATGGCGTACGTCATCGGCGCGTCCTGCGTCGACATCATGGACCGGTCCTGCATC
>NZ_JBHWZY010000449.1:0-5607 GCF_042727815.1 Nocardia sp. NPDC060220 | reverse complement strand
CCGGGGGGGGCCCCGCGCCCCCCACCCCCCCGCGCGGTGTCGCGGTTGGCCGTACCCAGGGGGCCCCCCGGGGCCCCGCCCCCCGCCGCGCGCCCCCCGGGGGGCCCCCCCGCCGCCGTCCAATGCCGATCCATCCGGACCAGACGCGACGGCGGAGCCACGGCCAGTCCGATGCGTAGTCGCTGCGGCTTGCGTAGTTCGGCCAGGTCGGAACGGCCTGCCAGCACCGACAGCGCCAGCGCCGCGTCCGACACCGTGGTCGCGAGGACGCCGTTCTCGGCCAGTCCCGCCCATGAATCGGCGCCGATCTGCGCGGGCACCACGTGTCTACCCGGCTTGATCCCGAAGACCCCGCATGCCGCGGCCGGCACCCGGATCGAGCCGAGACCGTCGTTGCCGTGCGCGATCGGCACGAGTCCGGCGGCCACCGCCGCGGCAGCACCACCCGAGGATCCACCCGTCGACCGGCCGACATCACGCGGATTGCGGGTGACGCACCCCGCGGAGTCGGTACTGGCCCACAAACCGAGCTCGGGCATCGCCGTCAACCCCACAACGATCGCGCCTGCGGCGCGCAGCCTGGCCACGACCGGGTGATCGACGCTCGCCGGTTCTGCGGAGGTGGCCGCCGAACCGGCCCGGGTCGGTTCGCCCGCCACCGCGATGTTCTGTTTCACCGCCACCGGCACACCGGCCAGCGGCAGCTCGTCGAGGTCTTGCCGGGCGGCCAGTTCCCGCGCTTCGGCCCTGGCCCGCTCGGCTCGCACCACCGTGAAGGCGTTGATCTTGCGATTCTCCGAACCGATTCGGGCGAGCGCGTCGGCGGTGACGTCGGCGGGCGTGATGGTGCCCGCACGGACCCGGGCGGCCAGTGCCGCGGCGGGGCCGCCGATGGGGTATTCGTCGGCAGGAGGGCGAGACGAGTCCATCGTCACCTCAGCGTCCGTTACGCCGTCGTCGTCGACGGACTCCCATGCTACCGCTGTGAGGTCTTCGTTCATCTGCGGATTCGCCCCCGTCGCATGGTCGTCGAAATTCGGGTGATCAGCTCTAGAGGCGCAAGTTATCATTTCAAGTACAGCTCTCCGGCGATGGCGGTGGGTGTGGCGGAATGAATTTCGCACCGATCCGCGCGAACTCTTTAGGTCGGTTGATGAGCGATAACACCGGAAGCGGGGAACAACCCGACGCAACGGCCGGTCGGGCCACGAATGTGCGCGTCGACATGGTCGAGGCGTTCGCCGCCGCGTGGGGCGCGGTCGACGAACGCCCGCCCGACATCGCCGAGTTCCTCCCCGACGCGGCCACCCTGCGCGCGCAGGCGCTGCACGAGCTGATCCGGGTCGACCTGCGCCATCGCTGGCTGCATCACGCCGGCACCGGCATCGACCGCAAGCGGCTGGTCAACTACTGCGCCGAGTTCCCCGAACTCGACGTTGCCACGCTGCCCGCCGGGCTGGTGTTCGAGGAATTCGTCATCCGCAGGCACAGCGGCGAACGTGTCGACCCGCGCGAGTGCCTGCGCGAGTACCCGGAGCAGGCGGCCAGTCTGCGCGGCCTGCTCAACACCGAGGAACTCGACCAGAGCACTCACCGGACCGACGATCCCGACGCGACGATGAACCAAACGGCGGACTCGACTCGTAGTACCCAGATGACCCGCCCGCAGCTCGACCTCACCGCGACCGCCACCTCGGCCGCGACGTCGTCGACGGACGCACTCTCGAATCCCGGCGCGTTCGAGCCGCTCGACCGCATCGAGATCGGCCAGCGCATCGGCGATTTCGAGCTGCTCACCGGGCTCGGTTCCGGTGCTTTCGCGCGTGTCTTCCTGGCCAGGCAGACGTCGATGCAGCGTCTGGTCGCGGTGAAGATCTCCGCCGACCGCGGCACCGAGCCGCAGACGCTGGCCCAGCTCGACCACGACTACATCGTGCGCGTGTTCGACCAGCAACTGATGGACACCGACTCGGCGCCCTCGGGTTCGCGGCGCCTGCGCCTGCTCTACATGCAGTTCCTGCCCGGCGGGACCCTGCTCGGTCTGCTGCGCTGGGTCCGCGCGACCCCACCCACCGAACGCAGCGGCAAACTGCTGCTCGACGCCGTGGACGCCGCCATGGAGGAGAAGGGCGAGATCCGCCCGACCGATTCGAGCGTGCGCGCCGAGATCGCCGCCCTGAGCTGGCCGGAAACGGTGGCCTGGCTGGGCAGGCGGCTGGCCGAGGCGCTCGACTACGCGTCCTCGCACGGTGTGCTGCACCGTGATGTGAAACCGGCGAATGTGCTGCTCACCGCCGAGGGCGTCCCGAAGCTCGCCGACTTCAACATCAGCTTCAGCCGCACCGTCGAGGGCACCAGCCCGGTGGCCTACTTCGGCGGTTCGCTGGCCTACATGTCGCCCGAACAGCTGGAGGCCTGTCACCCCGGCCTCAGCCGCACCGCCGCAGACCTCGACACCCGCAGCGATATCTACTCCCTCGGCGTGGTCCTGTGGGAACTGCTCACCGGTGCGAAGCCGTTCGACGACGACACCGCCGCGGCCGAGGGCCGGGGCGACGAAACCACCCTCGAGGCCATGCTCGAACGGCGGACCGGCGGCGTCGATCCCGCCGCGCTCGACCGGGTTCCGGCGAACTGCCCCGCTGCCCTGCGCCGGGTGCTGCTGACCTGCCTCGACCCGGACAGGTCGGGTCGCTGGGCCGAAGGCGCGGTGCTGGCCAAGCAGTTCGATCTGTGTCTGGACGCCCGGGCCCGTGACCTCGTCGACCCGCCGCCGAACAGCTGGCGGATGGTGTGGCGCAAGTGGCCGCTGCTGGTGATGATCTTGGCGATCGGCATCCCCAACGCCCTCGCCTCCTGGTACAACATCCAGCACAATCAGAATCTGGTGGTGAGTCGGCTCAGCGAGTCGGCCCAGCAATCGTTCGTCGTGATCACGGCGGGCGTGAACGTGGTCTTCTTCCCGCTGGGGGCCGCGGTGCTCATCTACCTCGCCCGTTTCGTGCTCTCCGTGCCGCGCGGCCTTCGCCATGGCCGCCGTTACGACCCACAGATTCTGCGCCGCACCAGACACGACACCTTGCGCATCGGCGACCGGGTGGTGATCGTGGTGTTCTCGCTGTGGGCGATCTCCGGACTCACCTTCCCGATCGCGCTGCAATTGGCCGCCGGCGATGTCCCCGGCCACGCCGTGGTCCATTTCCTCGCATCCCTGCTGGTCTGCGGGGCGATCGCCGTCGCCTACCCGTTCTTCCTCGTGACGTTCTACCTGGTCCGCTGCATCTACCCGATCTTCCTTCGCCACGGCGAGATCAGCACCGACGACAGCACCTGGCTGCGCGAGCTGAGCCGCCGCTGCACCTGGTACCTCGCGGTGGCCGCCTCGGTCCCCCTCCTCGCCGTCGCGGGCGTCACCTTCCTCCCGCCCGGTGATATCCCGGCCGTGATCGTCGCCGTCCGGGTGCTCTGCGTCGGCGGCATCGTCGCCTTCATCGGCTCCTACCTGCTCTTCCGCGCACTCGAAGCCGATCTGAAAGCCCTGGAACGCGTCGTCAGCTGACGATCTCCGGCGTGGATGAACCTCCGTGCGGGTCCGCGCGTATGACCCGTCGTGAGCTCGACTGTCATCACCGAGGCGACCCGCCCCTCGCTCGACCGCACCGCCACCATGCACTCCACCGATCGCCGCGGGCTCGACCGGTTCGAGGTGGGCGACCGCGTCGGCGACTTCGAGCTGCTGACCGAGCTCGGCGTGGGCGCGTTCGCCCGGGTCTTCCTCGCCAGGCAACGGTCGATGCAACGTCTGGTCGCGGTGAAGATCTCCGCCGACAGCGGCACCGAGCCGCAAACCCTGGCCCAGCTCGACCACGACTACATCGTGCGCGTGTTCGATCAGCTCGTCCTCGATCCACCCGGCGACGGGTCGCCCCGGCTGCGCCTGCTGTACATGCAGTTCCTGCCCGGCGGGACCCTGCTCGGCCTGCTGCGCTGGGTCCGCGCGACCCCGCCCGCCGAACGCGACGGTCGGCTCCTGCTCGACGCGATCGACGCGGCGATGACGGAGAAGGGCGAGATCCGGCCGGCGGATTCGAGCGTGCGGCGCGAGATCGCCCACCTCAGCTGGCCCGACACCGTGGCCTGGCTGGGTCGGCGCCTGGCCGCGGCACTGGATCACGCGGCCGATCGGGGTGTGCTGCACCGTGACGTGAAGCCGGCGAATGTCCTGCTCACGGCCGAGGGCGTGCCGAAGCTCGCCGATTTCAACATCAGCTTCAGCGAGACCGCGGGCACCAGCCCGCTCTCGTATTTCGGCGGGTCGCTGGCGTACATGTCACCCGAGCAGCTCGAGGCCAGCCATCCCGGCTACGACCGCAGCGCCGCCGACCTCGAAGCACGCTCCGATCTCTTCTCACTGGGTGTGCTGCTGTGGGAACTGCTCACCGGCACCAAGCCGTTCGACGACACCGGCGCCGACGACCCCGACTGCGGCGATCGAACCAGACTCGAAGCGATGCTCTCCGCACGCAGCACGGGCGTCAGTAATTCCGCGCTGCAGCAACTCCCGCCGGACTGTCCGCCCGCACTCCGCCGGGTGCTGCTGCGTTGCCTCGAGCCGGACCGAAACGACCGCTGGCCCGACGGCACCGTCCTCGCCGAACAGTTCGACCTCTGCCTGGACCCGCGCGGCAGAGACCTGGTCGACCCGCCTGCCGGTTCCTACCGAATTCGCTTGCGGCCCTTCATGGTTGCGCTGATGACACTGGCGATCGCGGTACCCAACGCACTCGCCGTGAAATACAAGACCTGGCAGAACTCCGGCCTGCTGGTGCAGCGGCTCGAGCCCGCCGCTCGCGAAGCGCTGCACATAGTCTCGGTGGTGACCAACGTGATAGCTTTCGCGCTCGGCGCGGTGATCCTGGTCTATTTGTCCCGCCACGCGATCCTGGTTCCACGCGCGTTACGGGCCGGGCGGCGCGTGAGTACCGCGACGTTGGGCCTGGCAAGCAGGCAATCGCTGTACCTGGGTGACCGGGCGGTTGTCGTCGCCCTGTTGTTCTGGGTCACCGCGGCCGCGATCCTGCCCGCCACGGTGAAGGTGAGCACCGGTGAGCTGGAGACGCGCACCACGGTGCAATTTCTGACGTCGAACGCCATCGGTTGCGCCGTGGCGGCGACCTACGCGTTCTTCCTCATCACCTTCTACATGGTCCGCTGCGCCTACCCGGCCTTCCTGCAGCAAGGCCACCGGTTCCACACCGATGCCGCGGCGCTGCGCGGACTCCTGCGGCGCTGCGGCTGGTATCTGGCGGTCGCCGCGTCCATCCCGCTGATCGCGATGGTCGCCATCACCTTGCTGCCCACCGAGGACCTGCTGCCGACCATGGTCTCGCTGCGTGTGGTCTACCTCGGCAGCGTCGTGGCCTTCCTCGGCTCGTACGCGCTGTTCCGTGCGATCGACGCCGATATCCGGGCCTTGATCAGAGTCGTCGATCCCCAACCCCGACCGCCCCGACCTCGAGGAGGGGCCGCCGACGCAGTCGGCGGTTCGCGCCCGTCCCGCCGATCAGGTGCCGTTGCGTAGGCGACGAAGGAGCAAGCAGCGGTACC
>NZ_JBHWZY010000448.1:0-5621 GCF_042727815.1 Nocardia sp. NPDC060220 | reverse complement strand
CTCCTCGTAGGAGGTGTAGTCCTCGTGGCACTCGACCTTCTTGTCGTGGACCTGCACGACCTGGTAGACGGCGTTCTCGGCCGAGCACGGGACCGGCTCGGTCTTGGAGTCGATCACCGACGCCGAAATCACGTTGATGCACTCACCGACCTTCGAGCGGGCGGTGTCGGACTTGCTCGCGTCCTTGGCGACCTCGGTGACCTTGTCCACGGCCGAGCAACTCGCGGCACCGAGTGCCGCGACCGCCAGCAGTGCGAGCGAGAACCGCGAAACCATTCCCTTGCCGGTGAACGTCATGCGAACCTTCTTTCTGCAGAACCTCACCGCGGACCCTTCGGCGGTGTAGGCCCCGATCACCCAACCTCACCCGGCGTCGGCGAGCATCCGGGAAACCACGGTAATTTCGCCGCGGTGGCACCGTTATGCTCTGATCCGGCCGTCCACGGCCGATCTCGCCAGTGAGGTACGGAGTGTCATGTTCGAACGCGCATTCGTCGGCCGTGCCGCCGAACTCGCCGCGCTGACCACGACTTTCACCGGCCCGGACGCGCCCTGGTTGCTGCTGGTCGACGGACCGGCCGGAATCGGCAAGTCCCGCTTGATCGCCGAGTTCATCGGCGCGGCCCGCTGCCGGGTCCTGGTGGTCACCAGCGCCGAGGACGCCCAGTCGCAGCCGCACTATCTCGCCGATGACATCGTCGAGCAGCTGGGTGAGGGCGCGGGTGATGCGTCCGCGGCGGCACCCAAGACCTCGGGAGTGACGCCGGATTCACGCGACCCGGCCGATCTGGTTCGCCATGTGCGGCGTGCGCTCGGCGCGGTCGAGACCCTGCTCGTCGTCGACGACGCGCAGTGGGCAGACCTGGAATCGGTGCGGCTGCTCGCCTTTCTGATCCGGAACCGCCCCGCGCGGGGATTCCGCCTGCTGCTCTGCTTCCGCGACGGCGGTTGCCCACCGTCGATCGCCCGATCGGTCCGCGCGCCGCGGGTGCGGACGGTGCACGTGCGGGTTCCACCGTTCACCGAGGCCGATGTCGACGGGTTGCTGCCGGGGGAGGACCCGGGTCGGCGGGCCAGATTGTTCGCCGCGTCCCAGGGCAACCCGCTGTACCTGACGCTGCTCGCCGATCTGCCCGACCGCGAATTGGATCGGGCATTGCAGGGGGAGGAACCCGACCCCGCGTCGAACGATTTCGCGGCGCTGGACCGGACGATCCGCGCCGAACTGGCCCAGCTTCCGGATACCGAGCGGCTGGTAGCGCAGGCCATCGCGGTGTGTGGACTGCCCCCTGACCTCGAATTATTGTGCTCGACAGCCGATCTCGCGGAGGGCGCCGTGGCCGCGGCGGTGGACGGGCTGGTTCGGCGCGGCGTGGTCAGCATCGGTGACGGCGCGGTGACGTTCGCGCATCCGCTGATTCGCACGGCCGCCTACCGGCTGTCCGGCCAGGGCTGGCGAGCGCTGGCGCACCGCAGGGCCGCGCTCGCACTGCGCGCACGTGGCGCGTCGATGCCCTCGCGCGCGCGTCATCTCGAGCACACGCTCCTCGGCGCCGACGAGATCGCGGGCGCGGAACTGCGACTGGCCGCCGCACAGGTGCTCGCCGACGCCCCGGCGGCGAGCGCCCGCTGGCTTTCGGCCGCCGCGCGGATCGCGCCCGCGACCGACGACCCACTCGCCGCCGCCCTGGCACTGGGCCGGGCGCAATTGCTGTCCGGCGCGGCCGCGCGAGCGGTGGAGACCCTCGAACCGGCTGCCGCCACCGCGGGTCGGCACCAGCTGGAGGCGCTGCTGCTGTCAGCCCGTTGCGCGCGCATGCTCGGTCGCGTCGATCAGGCGCGCACGCTGCTGGCGCACGGTGCGACGCTGCCTCGCCGCCCCGGCGACGGACCCGTGCAACTGGAACTCGCGATCCTGGAAATGCAGGATCGCCAGGACTCCGAAGGCCAGGCCCGCCTCACCGCGTTGTTCGACTCCGACGCCATCGACGACCCGGCCGTTCGCGCCGCCGCGACAGCCTTGCGCTGTCTCGGTCTCCTGGCCGACGCGCGCATCGCCGAGGCCGCCCAGCTCTACGACCCCTGTGGCCGAGCGTTCGGCCTGCTCACCGACACAGTCCTGCGTGAGGTGGTCCACGCCGCCCCCGTGTTCGGCTGGTGCGCCTACTTCCTCGACCGCGATGCCGACGGCCTGCACCACCTGGACCGTGCGATCGCGGTGAGCCGCCGCTTCGGCCGCACCTACGCTCTCGCCGAACTCCACACGGTTCGCGCCTACTCGCTGGCCAAACTCGGCCGTCTCCACGACGCCATCGCCGCCGCCGATGAAGCCACCGACGCGGCGACCACCTTCGGCTATCCCGACCTGGTCTCCTTCGCAGGCGCGCTGAAACTGCGCACTCTCCAACTGAGCGCCCCGCCGGCGGCGGTAACCACCCAGTGGCACATCGTTTCCGCGCTCACACGCCCCACCGTGCGCTGGTGGCGCCAGGTGGTGGAGACAACCCTCACCGAAGTCGGCCGAACCCTGGACCTGCCCGCCTGCGCACCCCCACCCCAGAACGGCCGACCCGGCCCGCTCACGCCGACACACCTGTCCCGGGCCGCCCGCGCCGCGATAGCCGCCGGCGACCTCGCCGCCGCCGCCGACCTGGTCGCTCGTGCCGAAGCGGCCGCCGCGGCGACGAGTCACGCCGTCCACCTCGGCGAGCATTCCGTCGCGACCGTGCGGATCACGCCGGGCGGGGACCTCGGCAGTCAGGTGGGTGCGGCCGCGCTGGCGCGGGCCGAGTACTCCGCGGCCACGGGCGAGGTGGCCGTCGCGGCAGCGGCTGCCGAGGCAGCGGTCGCGGCGTTCGCGCGTGCCGGAATGGTGGTGAACCGGGCACAGGCCGAGTTGATCGCCGGTGTCATCGCGGGCAGATGTGGTGATTTCGGTCGCGCGACCAGTCGATTCGCCTCCGCACGCGCTGTCTTTCTCGCCACCGGTGCCACCCGTCTGCTCGACGAGGTGACCACCGAACAACGTCGTCTCGCAGGCGCCCAGCGTGTCGGTCCCCCGGCCGCACTGACCCGGCGCGAACGCGAAGTCGCCGAGCTGGCCGCCAACGGCCACACCAACAAGGCCATCGCCGAGCACCTCTGCCTCAGCCCCCGCACCGTCGAGGACCATCTCAGCCGAGTACTGCGCAAACTGGGACTGGCCGGCCGCGCGGGCATCGCGCGCAAGCTCGGCGAGCTCGACATCGCGGAGTCCGCCGGGTGACCGGGCGCGCGGTGATCGCCGTGGCGGTCGACGGCGCCGGTCCGTTCGGTGAGGTCGAGCACCTGTCGGCCCAGTCGTTTCGGGCTTGACCGACGTCACTGCGCGCGATGACCGCCCGACCCGGTGACCGCACTACGCTCGAACACATGACTTCCGCACCTCCTACCGTGACCGTTCGCCGGGTGACCACCACCCGCGCCGGTGGCTTCTCGACCGCGCCCTACGACTCGTTCAACCTGGGTGACCACGTCGGTGACGATCCGGAAGCTGTGCGCCGTAACAGGATTCGGCTGGCCGAGGGCATCGGCCTCACTCCCGACCGGCTGGTGTGGATGGAGCAGGTCCACGGGCGCACTGTCGAGATCGTCGACGGGCCGCGCGCCGAACCGGTGCCGGTGACCGACGCGCTGGTCACGACCGTGCCGGGACTGGCGCTGGTGGTGCTCACCGCCGACTGCGTGCCGATCCTGCTCTCCGACGACGAGGCCGGCGTCATCGCCGCCGTGCACGCGGGCCGCATCGGCGCCCGGATCGGCATCGTGCCGCGCGTCCTGGACGCGATGGTGTCGGTCGGCGCCCGTGTCGACCGCATCGGCGCCTTCCTCGGCCCCGCCGCCTCGGGTCGTCAGTACGAGGTCCCCGCCGCGATGCGCGCCGACGTGGAAGCCCACCTGCCCGGCAGCGCGACCACCACCGCTCGGAAGACTCCCGGTCTCGACCTGCGCGCGGGCATCCGCCGACAGCTCACCGAGGCGGGTGTCGCCGGAATCGCCGTCGACCCCCGCTGCACCATCGAGGACAAAACCCTGTTCAGCCACCGCCGCGGCGCCCCCACCGGCCGCATCGCCGGCGTGATCTGGATGGATCCCGCCGCATGACGACCGAAACCGCGACGGACCGCACCGCGGAGCTCTCGGCCCGCCTCGACGGGCTGCTCGCGCGCGTCGACGCCGCCGTCGACGCCGCCCGGCGCCCGGCGGGCTCGGTCCGTCTGCTCCCGGTGACGAAGTTCTTCCCCGCCACCGATGTGGCCATCCTGTACGCCCTCGGACGGCGCGAATTCGGCGAGTCGCGCGAGCAGGAAGCCTCGGCGAAGGTCGACCAGCTGGCCTACGACGATGTCGAATGGCACATGATCGGTCGTTTACAACGCAACAAGGCGCGCTCGGTCGCGCGCTGGGCGCACACCGTGGCCTCGGTCGACAGCGAACGTCTGGCAAATGCCCTGGACCGGGCGGCGCAGGACGCACTCGCAGCCGGCGAGCGTATCGCGCCGCTGCGGGTGCTGCTGCAGGTGAGCCTGGACGCCGATCCCGGACGCGGGGGTGTCGCACCGGCCGATCTGCTCGCCCTGGCCGACCTGGTAGCGAAGGCGCCCGGACTGCATCTGGCCGGTCTGATGGCGATTCCGCCCCTTGACGCCCCGAGTGATGTGTCGTTTGCGAATCTTGCGACATTGCACACTTCGCTGCTCGCGCAACACGCCGAAGCCACCGAACTTTCTGCAGGTATGTCGGGTGATTTGGAGATTGCGGTCGAACACGGTTCGACGTGCGTGCGTGTCGGAACCGCCCTGATGGGCGCGCGACCGATAACCTCGGCGTAGCAAAGAAACCTCACCAGTCACATTCGACACATACGATTGGGCTGAAGAGGCGCTGAGCAAGAACTTCAACACCCGGCCGCCACCGGGGCCGAAGGAAGGTCGACCAGATGAGTACCCTGCATAAGTTCAAGGCGTACTTCGGCATGGTTCCGCTCGATGAGTACGAAGACGACTACGTCGACGATCATGCCCCTCGCGGCGTCGAGGAGCGCGCTGGCCGCGTTCGTCCGCGCAGCTACGACCGTTATGCCGAAGACCGCTACGGCGCCGACCGTTTCGAGGACGAGGCCGACGACTTCCCGCAGCCGGCGTACAAGTCGGCCTACCAGGCGCGTCGCGACGACTATGTCGCCGACACCTACGCCGACGATCGCTACGAGACGCCGCGTCGCCCCACCAGGATCGAAACGGCGCCGTCGTCGGGCCGGTCCTTCCGGGCAGGCGGTGTCGCACCCGGTATGCGCGGCTCCACTCGTGGTGCGCTCGCGGTCGATCCCGACGCCGAGGAGCGCAGGCTGGAGGAGCGCTTGCGCCCCGAGCCCGCACCCGCGCGGCGTCCTGGGATCTTCGAGGACGGAGGTCCCTTGTCCAAGATCACCACGCTGCGTCCGCGCGATTACAGCGAGGCCAGGATCATCGGTGAACGGTTCCGCGAAGGGAATCCGGTCATCATGGACCTGGTCGACCTGAGCAATGCCGATGCCAAAAGGCTGGTCGATTTCGCGGCCGGACTCGCTTTCGCGCTGCGTG
>NZ_JBHWZY010000447.1:0-5634 GCF_042727815.1 Nocardia sp. NPDC060220 | reverse complement strand
GGGTAGCGAACTCGTCACCCTTGAGCGAAGCACCGCCGACCAGCGCGCCGTCGATATCGGTTTGCCGGATCAGCTCGCCGATGTTCTTGGCGTTCACCGAGCCGCCGTAGAGCACGCGCACGCCGGCGGCGACCTCCGGGGAAGCCAGCTTCTCCAGCTCGCCGCGGATCGCGCCGCAGACTTCCTGCGCGTCGGCCGCCGAGGCGACCTTGCCGGTGCCGATGGCCCAGACCGGCTCGTAGGCGATGACGACCTGCGAAATCTGTTCCGCCGTCAAGCCTTTGAGGGAACCACGCAGCTGCTCGAGGTTGTACTCGACGTGCGTGCCCGCCTCGCGGACGCCGAGACCCTCACCGATGCAGACGATCGGGGTGATCTCGTTCTTCAGCGCCTGCTTGGCCTTGGCCAGCACGGTCGCGTCGTCCTCGTGGTGGTACTGACGACGCTCCGAGTGCCCGACCACCACGAAGGTGCAGCCGAGCTTGGCCAGCATCGACCCGCTGATCTCGCCGGTGTAGGCACCGGAGTCGTGCGCCGAGACATCCTGGGCGCCGTAGGTGATCAGGAGCTTGTCGCCGTCGACGATCGACTGCACACTGCGCAGATCGGTGAACGGCGGGATCACCGTCACGTCGACCTTCGCGAAGTACTTCTCGGGCAGCGCGAACGCCACCTTCTGCACCAGCGAGATGGCCTCGAGGTGGTTGAGGTTCATCTTCCAGTTGCCCGCGATGAGCGGTTTACGTGCTGCCATCGCTCAGCCCTCCAACACCGAAATACCGGGCAGCTCTTTGCCTTCCAGGTATTCCAGGGAAGCGCCGCCACCGGTGGAGATGTGGGAGAAGCCGTCATCGGGCAGACCGAGCGCACGCACGGCGGCCGCCGAGTCGCCGCCACCGACGACCGTGAACGCACCCTTGGAGGTAGCGGTGACGATGGCTTCGGCGACACCACGGGTACCCGCGGCGAACTTCTCGAACTCGAACACGCCCATCGGGCCGTTCCAGAACACCGTCTCGGCCTCGGTCAGCAGCGCTGCGAATCGCGACACCGACTCGGGGCCGATGTCCAGGCCGAGCCAGCCGTCGGGGATCTCGGTCGACGCGACGGTCTCGGTGTCGGCGTCGGCCGCGAACTTGTCGGCCACCACGATGTCGACCGGCAGGTGCAGCACGTCGCCGAAGCGCTCGAGCAGATCCTTGCAGGTGTCGATCATCTCGGCCTGCAGCAGCGAGCCGCCGACCGGAAGACCTTGCGCGGCAAGGAAGGTGAAGCACATGCCGCCGCCGATCACCAGGGTGTCGACCTTGGGGGCCAGCGCCTCGATCACCGCGAGCTTGTCGGAGACCTTGGAGCCACCGAGCACCACCGCGTACGGGCGGGCCGGGTCCTGGGTGAGCTTCTGCAGCACCTCGACCTCGGCCGCGACCAGCGTGCCCGCGTAGTGCGGGAGCTGCTGGGCCACGTCGTAGACCGACGCCTGCTTGCGGTGCACCACGCCGAAACCGTCGGAGACGAACGCACCGTCGTCGCCGACCAGCTCGACGAACGCCGCGGCGAGCTTGGCCCGCTCCGACTCGTCCTTGCTGGTCTCGCGCGGATCGAAGCGCACGTTCTCCAGCAGCAGCACGTCGCCGTCGGTGAGGCCCTCCGAGCGCGAGAGCGCGTCGTAGCCCACCACGTCACCGGCCAGCTGGACATTGCGACCCAGCAGCTCGGCCAGTTTCGCCGCCACGGGGGCGAGCGAGAACTTGGCATCGGGCTCGCCCTCGGGGCGGCCCAGGTGTGCCATCACGACCACCTTGGCGCCGGCCTCGACCAGCGCTTGAATCGTGGGCACCGAGGCGATGATGCGGCCCGGGTCGGTGATCTGACCGTTGTCGTCGAGGGGAACGTTCAGGTCGGAGCGCACGAGCACGCCCCGACCCTCGACACCCTCGGCCAGGAGATCCTGCAGTGTCTGAACTGTCATCGCGGTCAGAGCGACTTGCCGACGAGATCGACCAGGTTGGCCAGCCGGTTCGAGTAGCCCCACTCGTTGTCGTACCAGGAGACGACCTTGACCTGGTTGTCGATGACCTTGGTCAGCGGCGCGTCGTAGATCGACGAGTGCGGGTCGGTGACGATGTCACTGGACACGATCGGGTCCTCGTTGTACTTGAGGATGCCCTTCATCGGGCCCTCGGCGGCGGCCTTCATCGCGGCGTTGATCTCTTCGATGGTGGCCGGCTTCGCCAGGGTGGCGGTGAGGTCGGTGACCGAGCCCGTCGGAACCGGAACGCGCAGCGCGTAGCCGTCGAGCTTGCCCTGCAGCTCGGGCAGCACCAGGCCGATGGCCTTGGCGGCACCGGTGCCGGTGGGCACGATGTTCAGGGCAGCGGCGCGGGCGCGACGCAGGTCCTTGTGCGGCGCGTCCTGCAGGTTCTGATCCTGGGTGTAGGCGTGAATGGTGGTCATCAGACCGTTCACGATGCCGAACGAGTCGTTGAGCACCTTGGCGATCGGGCCGAGGCAGTTCGTGGTGCACGACGCGTTGGAGATGATGTTCTGGCTGCCGTCGTACTTGTCGTCGTTGACGCCCATCACGATGGTGATGTCGTCGCCGGTGGCAGGCGCGGAGATGATGACCTTCTTGGCGCCGGCGGACAGGTGGCCCTTGGCCTTCTCCGCGGCGGTGAAGATGCCGGTCGACTCGACGACCACGTCGACGTTCAGGTCGGCCCACGGCAGTGCCGAGGGGCCTTCCTTGATCGCGAGCGCCTTGATGCGCTGCTCGCCGACCACGATGGTGTCGCCCTCGACGGAGACGTCCTGCGGCAGACGACCCAGGATCGAGTCGTACTTCAGCAGGGTGGCGAGGGTGTTGATGTCGGTGAGGTCGTTGACCGCGACGATCTCGATATCGGTCTCGCCGACGGCCTTCAGCGCCTCCACCGCACGGAAGAAATTACGTCCGATACGACCGAAGCCGTTGATACCTACCCGGACAGTCACGTTATCGCTCCTCAGCTTTCAAGCGGATTCATTCCGACGGTAACCACAGTAGTAGCCGCGCCAGCCTTCACGACAGCCACCTGTGAGTTGTGAGCTCCCCGGCCTCAGGCCTGCGGAGACCCCAGAATAGAGGGCAGAGCGGTCATGTATGACCGCTCTGCACTAATCGTCGGATTCGCCACACCTTTCGGCGTGCGGAGTCTGTTGCTGTTCCTACTACGCGTCGTCGAGCAGCTCCGCTGTCACCGCGGACTCGGTATCGGGGATGCCCAGATCCTTGGCGCGCCGGTCGGCCATCGACAGCAATCGCCGGATCCGTCCCGCGACAGCATCTTTGGTCATCGGCGGATCGGCCAGCTGACCGAGTTCCTCCAGGGAGGCCTGCCGATGCTGCACCCGCAGCCTGCCCGCCGCGGCGAGATGCTCGGGAACATCGTCGGCGAGGATCTCGAGCGCCCGTTCGACCCGAGCCGCCGCCGCGACGGCCGCGCGCGCCGAACGACGCAGGTTCGCGTCGTCGAAGTTGGCGAGCCGGTTGGCGGTGGCCCGCACCTCGCGGCGCATCCGACGTTCTTCCCAGGTGAGCCTGGTGTCCTGCGCACCCATCCGGGTGAGCAGGGCGCCGATCGCCTCGCCGTCACGCACCACGACCCGGTCCGTGCCGCGCACTTCCCGCGCCTTGGCGGTGATGCCGAGCCTGCGCGCCGCGCCGACCAGTGCCAATGCCGCCTCCGGACCGGGGCAACTCACCTCGAGCGCCGAGGAACGACCCGGCTCGGTGAGCGAGCCGTGCGCGAGAAACGCGCCACGCCATGCCGCTTCGGCGTCACCGATGCTGCCGCCGACCACCTGCGCGGGCAGCCCGCGCACGGGGCGGCCGCGCACATCGAGCAATCCGGTCTGGCGCGCCAGCGCCTCGCCTTCCTTCGACACGCGCACCACGTAGCGGGAAGTCTTGCGTAGCCCACCCGCGCCGAGCACATGCACATCGGAGCCGTATCCGTACAGCTCGAAAATCTCTCTGCGCAGTCGCCGGGCGATGGACCCCATATCCACCTCGGCTTCCACGATCACCCTGCCCCCCACGATGTGCAGACCGCCCGCAAACCGCAGCAACGCCGACAGCTCCGCTTTACGTGAGCTGACCTGCGACACCACGAGCCTGCTCAGCTCGTCCTTCACCTCGGCTGTCATCGCCACGAGACGCGCTCCTTTCCCACCGACCCCGAACGCTCATCTGGAACACTGTGCACATCTGAGGCACCGTGCCGTCTCTCGAATCGAAGCCCAGTCAGTTGCGGCCGCGGCGACCGGACCAGCTGATCCAGTGCGGCGGCAAGTTTTCCGGGATGATGCCGATCCGTTCCCGGCTCGGCGACATCGCAGAACGTTACCCGTGCCCGCAACTGTTCGGCGGCTCTTGCCACATGTTCCCGTTGCCGCCCCTCCGGCACCGACGCCGAGTCGACGAGCACATCGTCGACCGCGAAATCCGGTGCGTGCTGGGACAATACATGCAGATGGCGCTCCGCGGAAAAGCCGGCTGTCTCGCCGGGCTCCGCCGCCAGATTCAGCACGAGCACCTTGCGTGCCCGCGTGCGCACCAGCGCCGCGTGCAGTTGCGGCACCAGGACATGCGGAATGACGCTGGTGAACCACGAACCCGGTCCCAGCACAACAACATCCGCGTCGTCGATCGCCGAGGTCGCCTCGGGGCTGGCGGGCGGATCGGACGGAATCAGCCGCACCCGCCGGACCTTACCCGGCGTGGTCGCCACCGCAACCTGACCGCGCACGCACCGGCCGATCCGCGGGTCCGACTCCAGGCCCGATACTTCGGCCTCGATGTCGAGCGGAATCGGCGACATCGGCAGCACCCGGCCGGTGATCCGCAGCAGCCTGCCCACCTCGTCGAGCGCGGCCACCGGATCACCGAGGATATCGGTGAGTCCGGCCAGGATCAGATTGCCCACCGAGTGCCCGGCGAGCGCGCCGGTGCCGCCGAAGCGGTGCTGCACCGTCGTGGTCCACACCCCGTCGGCGTCATCGGACAGCGCTGCCAGGGCCATCCGCAGATCACCCGGCGGCAGCATGCCCAGCTCGGCGCGCAGCCGACCGGAGGACCCACCGTCGTCGGCGACGGTGACGACGGCGGTGATCCGCCTCGTCAGCCTGCGCACGGCCGTCAATGTCGCGTACAGCCCATGTCCGCCGCCCAGCGCGACGACGGCTGGGTCGGCTTCGATTCCACTCATTCGCGCCCCAGATCCCGGTGGACGACGCGCACGACGTCCACCGCCACGTGCCCGGTATCGGCGCCGATGCGCTCACCCAGTGCCTCGGCGACAGCGACGCTGCGATGTTTGCCGCCGGTGCACCCGACTGCCACGGTCATGTATCGCTTCCCCTCTTGGCGGTATCCGGTCGTCGTCAGGTCGACCAGGTGTTTGCCGGTCTGCAGGTAGTCCCGCGCACCCGGCCTGGACAGCACGTAGTCGCTGACCACCGACTCCTGTCCTGTGTGTTCCCGCAATTCCGGAATCCAATGCGGGTTGGGCAGGAATCGCACGTCCAACACCATGTCGGCGTCGAGGGGAACACCGTACTTGAAGCCGAAGGACTGCACAGTCAGTTGCAGTG
>NZ_JBHWZY010000446.1:0-5669 GCF_042727815.1 Nocardia sp. NPDC060220 | reverse complement strand
GGGGCGTGTGGGGTATCGCGGCCCGGTCGGTGGGCGGACCGGTCGGACTTGCCCACCACGCGGGCCCCCCCGCGGCGGCATTCCGTTGCCGCGCGTGGCCGAAGGTACGCCGATGCGACCGGTACTCAGGCGTAGGCGCTGTGCTGCCCGGCGCGCAGGATGCGCCGATCGTCGACGATCACCACCGCGTAGGCGACCGCTACCAGGGCGGCGAGTTGGCCCCAGGCGAGCCAATACACCCCGATCGGCGTGGTGGCGGCGACGGCGAGGGCGCCGAGCAGCCTGCCGCGGGCACCGGACAGACCGAGCGCGGTCCGGAACCAGGACTGTCCGGCGAAGTAGAGGGCGACGCCGCCGGACAACGCGCCCGCGGCGGCCCAGCTCACCGGTTCGCCGCCGTGCGCGATGCTGAGCGCGATCCCTGCCGACGTGAGGATGACACCGACCAGGAGCGGATAGAGCGCATAGTCGTAGGCGACGAGCGCAGGCCGCACCCGTTCGAGGTCGGGTCGTTCGCCCAGCGCGTGCTCGCCGCGTTCGTCGTCGAAACCGAAGTAGGCCCACCACAGCACGTACGCCAGCGCCAGCCCCAACGCGACCATGGCCAGCAGCGCGACGGTGATCGGTTCGCCTGCCAGCCCGACGCCGAGGGCGACGATCGATTCGCCGAGCGCGACGATCACCACCAGCCCGTGCCGCTCGCAGAAGTGCGAGACGCGCACCCGGAACCCGGCGGTGTCGACGAGGTAGGGACTGAGGATCTGCACCGCGAAAGCCCCTGCCCAGAGCACGTATTGCAGTGGCGGGTGGGTGAAGCCGCCCGCCACGACCAGGGTGGCCGATACCGCGTTGAGTGGCCCGATCCGGCGGATCGCCAGGACGGCCGACGCCCCGCCCGCCGAGGCGAACATCGCGGTGTGGATCGCGGTCACCAGCAGATAGCCGATGCCGAAGGCGACACCGGTGCCGTGGAAGGCGTCGGGCACGGCGAGCGCGAGCATGAAGAACGCCGACATCCCGACCAGCAACCAGGTCCGGCGCGAGGACGAGCTCGGCGCGACCTCGTTGGTCAGCCAGACGTACCCGCTGTACATCCACCAGATCACGCCGAACATCAGCGAGACCTGCAGAACTGCTTCCCATCCCGGATGGTGCACGAACACGTGGGTGAGCTGGGTGATCGTGAAAACGAAGACCAGGTCGAAGAACAGTTCCAGGGTCGAGGCCCTGACCTGGCCACCTTCGGCCCGGTCGTTGAGATTGCTTGACACGGCAGAATGGTAGGGCCAGTGACCGGTTCGCGCGAACCCAGCGCGGGACGCGGTTTCACCCCTGATGCAGGAGGGGTTCTCGGCCGGGACGAGCTCGTCCCGGCGCGACAAACGGTCAGCGAGGGGTTGCTCAGCCGAGCAGGTCGGTGCCGCGGTACAGCCCGGCCAGCTTGCCGGGGTTGACCTGGAAGCGCAGATTCTGGATGTGTCCGTCGACGAGGTCGAAAGTGAAGGCGGCGCCGGGGTTTCCGGCGAAGGAGGCCAGGGTGCCGAGCTCACCGTTGATGCCGGTCGCGGTGAGTTCGAAACCCGCGGACGACGGTTTGGCGAGGACGCCCAGGATCCAGCGGGCGACGTGGTCGGGTCCGTGCAGGGGGCGGCGGGCGGCGGTGACCACGCCGCCGCCGTCGGACCAGCACGTGACATCGGGGGCGAGCAGGTCCATCAGGGCATTGAGGTCGCCGCCTGCGCAGGCGGCCATGAACTGTGCGGTGACCTGGGCGCGGGCGGCCTTGTCGGTATCGAATCGTGGGCGGCGCGAGTGGACGTGGTTCTTCGCGCGGTGCGCGATCTGGCGCACGCTCGCCTCGGACCGTTCGAGGGCTTCGGCGATCTCGGCGTGCGAGTAGCCGAACACTTCGCGCAGGAGGAACACCGCGCGTTCGACGGGGGTGAGGGTTTCCAGCACGACGAGCATGGCAGTGGAGACGGTGTCGGCCAATTCGGTGTCCTCGGCGATATCGGGCGATGTCAGGACCGGCTCGGGAAGCCAGGGGCCGACATAGCTTTCGCGGGTCGCGCGGGCGGAGGTGAGTCGGTTCAGCGAGAGATTGGTGACCGCGCGGACCAGGTAGGCCTTGGGATGGGTGACCGCGGCGCGGTCGGTGTCGTTCCACTTGAGCCAGGTGTCCTGCAGGACGTCCTCGGCGTCGGTGACGGTACCGAGCATGCGGTAAGCGGTCGCGAACAGCAGGCGGCGGTGTTCGAGAAACGGATCCTGATCGGCCATACGATCTACCATGTCGCACGCTCCGTCACGGTGGCCAGTCGGTGGGCGCCGAGCAGGCTCGGCGCCCGATCGGCGACGGTGCAGGCTGTTCACGCGACGGCGCGAGTCACCTTGCCGCCCTTGGACAATTGTACGTTCATGGTCATCTTCTTACTGGCCTTGAACGTCGGAACGGGGCTGCTGCTGACCAGCTCCTTGTAGATGCGCGCGGCCCAGCCGGTGAGGTAGAGGCGGCGCGGGGTGTCGTCGGCGTTGGTGAACTGGATGACCGCGTCGCGGCGGCCCAGGCTGACCGGCTGGTGGAAGTACCCGAAGCGGAACGGCCGCACTGTCTTGCCGCGCAGTTCGGCGGCGATCAGGTCGGCGGTGTAGGCGGCGGTCGGCAGGCCGCTCTGACAGGTACCGTGCACCTGCCCCCACCCCTGGCGGACGACGGCCGCGTCACCGATGGCGTGAATCATGTTGTGCGACAACGACTTCAGTGTCGGGTCCACGACGATGAGGCCACGCGCGTCGGTCTCGATCCCCGCTTCGGCGGCCAGCGGTGAGACCCGCACGCCGGTGGTCCACAGCGTGAGGTCGGCGCCGATCACCGTGCCGTCGGCGAGCTCGACCGCGTCGGGCTGCACCTTGGCGACGCGCACGCCGATCTCGCGGACGATGCCGAGCCGGTCCATCGCCTTGTTCAGGTGGGCGCGGGCTTTGTCGCCCATCATCGCGCCCGGCTCGCCCGAGCTGATCAGGGTGACGCGCAGACCGGGGTGGCTTTCCGCGATCTCGGTCGCGGCTTCGATGCCGGTGAGTCCACCACCGCACACGGCGACGCGGGCACCCTGCGCCGCGAGGGTGGCGAGCTTGCCCGCGAATTCGTGGGCGAGGCGCGGGTCGTCGAGGGTGAAGGCGTGGTCGGCGACGCCGGGCACCAGGGAGGTCTCGGCGGTGCTGCCGAGGGCGTAGATCAGCTCGTCGTAGGCGAGTTCGCCGATGTCGTCGACGTGGACGCGCCGCGCGGCGGGGTCGATCGCGGTGACCCAGCCCTGCACGAATTCGACGCCGGTGCCGTCGAGGATTTCCGGGATGTCGTGGTGGGCGAGTTCCTGACCGGCGGCGATCTGGTGCATCCGCAGCCGCTCGGTGAAGCGGGCCGACGGATTGACCAGGGTGATCGCCACATCCAGTTTTCTGGTGCGCCGGGCCAGGCGGATCGCGGCCAGCATCCCGGTGTAGCCGGCCCCGAGGACAACGATGCGGTGCGTAGTGGTGGTCATTGCGGTACTCCTGTCGGTGGGATGTTCATGGGACAAAGCAGCTCGCCGGAACGTGACAACCTGGCATTGTGATCCAGGTCACGTGACCCTGACCTGCGGGAAACCCTGAAATCCGCGACCGGAAATCAGGGTCGCACCGGGGACGCACCCGGATGTGGCGCCGGGTTCGCGCCCCTACCGTCGACGCATGGCTTCTCCCCCACGCCGGCTACGCCGCATCCTGCTCGGCGCGTGCGCCCTCGCCGTCACCCTGGTCACCGCGATCGGCGCCGGGGTGGCGTGGACCTGGAGCTCCGCCGACATCTCGACGGTCGGCACCACGGAATTCACTCAGCCACTGCGCATCCCGCCGCTGGCGGATTCGACTGTCGACTCCACCGGAACACGGGTGTTCGCCCTCGATATGCGCACCGGGACAACCACATTCGAGCCCGGCCGCGCCACCGAGACGTGGGGCTTCAACGGCAGCTACCTCGGCCCCACCGTGCGCGCGGCCCGCGGCGAACGCGTGCGAGTCCAGGTGCGCAACCAGCTCCCCGAGGCATCGACAGTGCACTGGCACGGCATGCACCTGCCTGCCGCCATGGACGGCGGGCCGCACCAGATGGTCGACTCCGGTGCGACATGGACACCGGAATGGACTGTGGATCAACCGGCTTCGACTCTCTGGTACCATCCGCACCCGCACGGCGCGACCGAGGACCATGTGCGCCGCGGCCTGGCGGGTTTGTTCCTGATCGATGACGCACCGAGTGCGGAACTGCCGCTGCCCAGCACCTACGGCGTGGACGACATCCCGGTGATCGTGCAGGACATGCGTCTGCGCGGTAGCCGCCTCGACAGCGCGCACGCGATCTTCCGGGATATCGGCTTCCTCGGCGACCGCACCATGGTCAACGGCACCCTGTCCCCCTATCGGGAAGTCGGGGACGAACTGGTGCGGCTGCGCCTGCTCAATGCCTCGACCGCGCGGATCTACACCTTCGCCTTCGACGACGCCCGCGCGTTCGCGATGATCGGTTCCGACGGCGGCCTGCTCGAGCGCCCCACCACCCTCGATCACCTCCGACTCTCACCCGGCGAACGCGCGGAGATCGTGGTGCGGATGCGGCCCGGTGAGCGCACGGTGTTGCGCAGCGAGAAACTCGCGGCGGGTCTCGACTTCTGGTCGAACCGGTTCTCGGGCGGTGACGACACGTTCGATGTGCTCGAACTGCGCGCGGCGGCGACCTTGCGCCCCTCCGCTGCGTTACCGGAAACTCTTGTGCCGCTGTCGATTCCCGATGGGACCGACTCGGTCTTGCAACGGCGCTTCGACCTGACCCTGGCCGGTATCAACGGCGAGCGCATGGACATGAGCCGCATCGACACCACGGTCACCCGGGGCACCACCGAGACCTGGGTCGTGCGCAACATCGACGGCATGCCGCACAACTTTCACGTCCACGATGTGCAGTTCCGGGTGCTCGAGTACGACGGCGGCCCGCCCCCGCCCGAGCTGACCGGCGCCAAGGACACCATCTTCCTGCCACCGAATACGGCGACGACGCTGGCCCTACGGTTCGACGGGCCCGCCGATCCGACGACGCCGTACATGTATCACTGCCATCTGCTGTGGCACGAGGATGTCGGGATGATGGGCCAGTTCACCGTTGTCGAACCAGGTCAGCAGGCCGTGACACCTCCGGGACACGCCCACTGACCTTGCCACCTCGAAACCATCGCGCTAAATTCATCACGTAGTGAATTCAACACTCGATGAATTGAGGCGACCATGTCGCGCACCGCACCGCCACCGATCGCCGTCCAGGTCGCGGACCTGACCGTCAAACGCGGAAAACGCCCCGTCCTGCACGGCCTCACCCTGGATATCCCCCGCGGCTCGATCACCGGCCTGCTCGGGCCGTCGGGTTGCGGGAAGACCACCCTGCTGCGCAGCATCGTGGGAACGCAGCTGGTGGAATCGGGCACCGTCACGGTGCTCGGCGAACCGGCGGGCAGCGCCGGGCTGCGGCGCCGGGTCGGTTACGTCACCCAGGCGCCGAGCATCTACGCCGACATCAGCGTCCGCGACAACGTGGCGTACTACGCCGCGCTCTACGGGCGCGACCGCGACGACAC